>NZ_JBBWCB010000061.1:0-35408 GCF_039888995.1 Pseudomonas rossensis
GGGCTGGCGCGCTGTACCTGATGTGGTTGGCCTGGCAAGCCGTCAGACCGGGTGCGCGTTCACCGTTCGAGGCGCAGCAGTTGCCGCCGGACTCGTCGCGCAAACTGATCACCATGGGCTTTCTGACCAGCGCCCTGAACCCGAAGATTGCCGTGTTTTATTTGTCGGTGTTTCCGCAGTTCATCACGCCTGAGCATGGCTCGGTGTTCACCCAAAGCATTACTCTGGGTCTGACCCAGATCAGCGTCAGTTTCGGCGTCAATCTGCTGATCGCGCTGTTCGCCGCGGGCATCGCCTCCTGGTTCGTCAACAACCCGTCCTGGCTGGCGGTGCAGCGCTATTTCATGGGGTTCGTGCTGTCGGCGCTGGCGGTGCGACTGATGCTGGAACAACGACGGATGGCTTGACCATGTGGATTGAACGGCTTGATGCCAGTCATGCTCTGGATTATCGGGCGCTGATGCTCGAAGCCTATGACCTGCATCCCCAGGCGTTTACCTCCAGCGTGCGCGAACGCGCCGTGATGCCGTTGAGTTGGTGGGAATCACGCCTGAGCAGCAAGCTGGACGTGGTGTTCGGCGCGTTCGAAGGCGGTGAGTTGGCGGGCATCGTCGGCCTGGCCTTCGAACCCCGGGAAAAGGCTAGGCACAAGGCGACATTGTTTGGCATGTACGTGTCGGGCAAGGTCCGGCAACGCGGGGTCGGTTATCACCTGGTGCAGGCCGCCCTGGCTGAAGCGCAGGACCATAAAGGTCTGAGGTTGATCCAGCTGACCGTCACCGCCGGCAATGACGCCGCGTTCAACCTGTACCAGCGTTGCGGCTTCATCCAGTTTGGTCTCGAACCTTTGGCGGTACGGGTGGGCGAGGACTACTTCGACAAGATCCACATGTGGCGCGAGCTCACCGCCTGACCTGAGACATGCGGTCACTTTGTAGCAGCTGGCGAAGCCTGCGTTCGGCTGCGCAGCAGTCGTAAATCCTGTCGCCTCGGTCTACCTGATGAATCGCAGCATATGTTATTGCGGCTGCTGCGTCCGATCGCGGCCCGAGCCGAACGCAGGCTTCGCCAGCTGCTACAGATCGCATTTGGGGGCACCCTCGACTGATCAACGAACGGCGCTGACGCCGTCGAGTGTCGAGAACGACGTGTCCTTGGCTGTCAGCAAAAAGTCGCGCATGTACGGCGCATCCAGCATGTCGGCGCGAATCCCGGCGTACAGCGTCGCAAACAAACCTTTCTCGCCCAGCCGCTTGGCCTTCACATAACCCCGTGAGCTGTATTCATGCAGCGCCCAATGGGGCATGCCGCACACGCCGCGTCCGCTGGCCACCAATTGCATCATCATCACCGTCAGTTCCGACGTGCGGACCTGAGCCGGTTCGATATCGGCCGGTTCCAGGAAACGGGTGAAGATGTCCAGCCGATCACGCTCCACCGGGTAGGTGATCAGCGTCTCCGTGAGCAAATCTTCCGGGGCGATGTAGGCCTTGCTCGCCAAACGGTGCTGATTGGCGACCGCGAGCATCGCTTCATAGGTGAACAACGGCACGTAAGTGATCCCGGCCAGTTCCAGCGGGTCGGAGGTCACCACCAAATCCAGATCGCCGCGGGCCAGCGCCGGCAGCGGGGCGAAGGAGAACCCTGAGGCCAGGTCCAGTTCGACTTCCGGCCAGGCATCGCGGAACTGGTCGATGGTCGGCATCAGCCACTGAAAGCAACTGTGACACTCGATCGCCATGTGCAAACGCCCGGCAGTGCCACCGGCCAGCCGCGCGATATCGCGCTCGGCGCCGCGCAGCAATGGCAAGGTCGCGTCAGCCAGTTGCAGCAGACGCAAACCGGCGCTGGTGAAGCGCACCGGTTTGGTCTTGCGCACGAACAACGGCATGCCCATGCGCTCCTCCAGTTCCTTGAACTGGTGGGACAGGGCCGACTGCGTCAAATGCAGGCGGTCGGCGGCATCGACCAGGCTGTCGGCTTCGCGCAAGGCGTGCAGGGTCTTCAGGTGACGGATTTCAAGCACCGGGGGCTCCATGAGGAAAACTTGTGATCAACACGAAAAGGTTGAGTTTGTCTCATGTTGGGTTGGCTGTCGACAATAGCGCCATGTTTTACGACATCTTTTATACGGAGAAACTCACCATGGCTCTGGCCCACATACTTGGTTTCCCACGCATCGGCGCGGACCGCGAACTGAAAAAAGCCCTCGAATCCTACTGGAAGGGCGATCTGGATCAGGACGCGCTGAAAAGCGTCGGCCGCCAATTGCGCGCCACCCACTGGCAATTGCAGAAAGACGCCGGCATCGACCTGCTGCCCGTGGGCGACTTCGCCTGGTACGACCAGGTCCTGACCCATTCCTTGACCTTCGGTGTGATCCCCGAGCGTTTCGACAGCGCCAAGGATGAGCGCGGCCTGCCGACCCTCGACACCCTGTTCGCCATGGCCCGTGGCGCCACGGCTGCCTGCTGCGGCGGCGAACACAGCAAAGCGCAATACGCGCAGGAACTGACCAAGTGGTTCGACACCAACTACCACTACCTGGTCCCGGAGTTCACCGCTGACCAGCAGTTCAAGCTGAGCTGGGAACAGTTGTTCGACGAAGTCGACGAGGCGAAGGCCCTCGGCCACAACGTCAAACCGGTGATCATCGGCCCGCTGACTTACCTGTGGCTGGGCAAAGCCAAAGGCAATGACTTCGACAAGCTCGACCTATTGGAACGCCTGCTGCCGATCTACGGCGAAATCCTCGGTCGCCTCGCTGCTCAAGGCGTGGAATGGGTGCAGATCGACGAACCGATCCTGACCCTCGACCTGCCACAAGACTGGAAAAACGCTTTCGAACGCGCCTATCACATCCTTCAATACTCGCCGCTGAAAAAACTGGTGGCGACCTACTTCAGCGGTCTGGAAGACAACCTCGGTCTGGCGGTCAGCCTGCCGGTGCAAGGCTTGCACATCGACGCCGTGCGCGCCCCGGATCAGCTCGGCCAGGTGCTGGACCGTCTGCCGACCTACAAGATTCTCTCGGTGGGCCTGGTCAACGGCCGCAACGTCTGGCGCTGCGAGCTGGAGCAAGTGCTCGCTCAACTGCAACCGGCCCAGGAACGTTTTGGTGACAACCTGTGGGTCAGCAGCTCCTGCTCGCTGCTGCACAGCCCGGTAGATCTGGATCGCGAAGACAAACTCGACCCGCAACTGAAAAGCTGGCTGGCGTTTGCCGTGCAGAAGTGCGGTGAAATTGCCGTGCTGCGCGATGCCCTGAACGACCCGCAATCACCCAAGGTGCAAGCCGCACTCGCCGAAAGCCGTGCGATTCAGGCCAGTCGCGCCGAGTCACCGCGTATCCACAAAGCCGAAGTGCAGGCACGGATAAATGCCATCAGCGCCAAAGACAGCCAGCGCCATTCGCCGTTTGCCAAACGCATCGAGCAGCAGCGTGCGCGGTTGAAACTTCCGGCATTCCCGACGACGACTATCGGCTCGTTCCCGCAGACCGGTTCTATTCGTCTGGCACGCCAGGCGTTCAAGCAAGGCAAGCTGTCGGCCAACGACTACACCGACGCCATGCACAGCGAAATCCGCCATGCCGTGCAAGTCCAGGAACGCCTGGGGCTGGACGTGTTGGTACACGGTGAAGCCGAACGCAACGACATGGTCGAGTACTTCGCCGAGCAACTGGACGGCTATCTGTTCACCCGGTTCGGTTGGGTGCAGAGCTACGGTTCGCGCTGTGTGAAACCGGCGATCATCTACGGCGACCTGTGCCGTCCGACCGCCATGACCGTCGACTGGATCACCTATGCCCAGAGCCTGACCGACAAGGTCATGAAAGGCATGCTCACCGGTCCCGTGACCATGCTGATGTGGTCGTTCCCGCGCGAAGACATTTCGCGCAAAATCCAGGCTCAGCAGTTGGCCCTGGTCCTGCGTGACGAAGTGGTCGACCTGGAAAGCGCCGGCATCAAGATCGTGCAGATCGACGAAGCCGCGTTCCGTGAAGGCCTGCCGCTGCGCCGGGCGCAATGGCAGGAATACCTCGATTGGGCGGTGGAAGCGTTCCGTTTGAGCGCCTCCGGTGTGCGTGACGAAACCCAGATCCACACCCACATGTGCTACAGCGAATTCAACGATGTGATCGAGTCCATCGCGGCGATGGACGCCGATGTGATCACCCTCGAAACCTCGCGTTCAGACATGGAGTTGTTGGAGGCTTTTGAAGCGTTCGACTACCCGAACGACATCGGGCCGGGCGTGTATGACATTCACTCGCCACGGGTGCCGGACACTGCCGAGATGGTCAAGTTGATGAGCAAAGCGGTGAAGCGTATTCCGGCGGAGCGGTTGTGGGTCAATCCGGATTGCGGGTTGAAAACCCGGGCGTGGCCGGAGACTGAGGCGGCGTTGGTGAACATGGTGGCGGCGGCGCGGCAACTGCGAAGTCAGTTGGCATAAAGTAACCAAAACGGGAGCGGACAAACCGCTCCCGTTTTTCGTTCTAAACCTGCTCGAAATGTTTGAGTGCCGCTGACTTCTTGCCGATATCGGCATAGGGAAGCGCGGCGTTATCGGCGCGGGTCAGAAATCGGTGTTCTGGCAGTTTCAGATGGGCCTTCTCGAACACATCGAAGGCGGATGCTGCCGTGGCATAGTGGAAATGGGCATACCACAGCACCTTGGGAGGGGTTGCAGTCAAATCCCATACTTCGTATTCCTGCAAGTAATCGATTCGATCGTCAGGACGTTTGCCCAGGTTTTTCATTGGGCTCGTTTTGCGTATCTCCAATGCGTTGTGGCGGACCAGGTCATCGAGCATTCCATCGGTAGGATTTTTAGTACTCAACGACTGCCGTGTGCGCATTTCACGTCCGGTGGTGGTGAGTTCGGTGGCCTTGTCGCGCAGTTGCTGGATGATGGCGTTCTGCGGAGCAATCTCTTCGATGTTGAGCGCACGGCGGGTCAGCTCGCTGGCCGACCCCATGAATGCGCCGCGGATCAGTGTTTCGTACGCCTGGGGTAGATCAAGCTCGGGCAGGACCTTGCGCAGCCAGGGCAGGGTAATGCCGCTTGCCAATATCCGGCGTTCGGTGGGGGCCGCGGCTGTAACTTGCACTCGCATAAAGCCCAGTCGCAGCGAAAGAGGCTCCAGCTGCATTGATGGGGTGTTGTCGATGTTGAGCTGGGCGAGGTCTTCGAGTGACATTTTGTTGCGGGTCGTACTGGGAACCGCGACGAGTTTCTGCGGGGTTCCCGGGGCTGCGCCATCCACCAGATGTTTTTGCAGAGTGACCGAGTCGGGCAGATCAAGGTGTACGTCAAAATGCCCCAGGAGCGAAAAGTCTTTCCGCAGGCGGGCATGCAAATGTTGACGGGTGAATTCGTCACGGGGCGCCAGGGCGATCTCCAGCTGTTCGTGGCTACTGCGCATCGCCAGGATGTAAGCCTCAACCAAAACCTTGAGTTCAACGCGGTCGAACGCCGATAAGGTGGCCAGCCACTCGGGCAGCAAGGAAAGAGGGCAGCGCTGCGGCTTTGTTCCAACAGGTGCGAAAAGGCAAGACTTCTAGCGGCCGGCACCGGGACTTGTAAGGTGGCCAACCTTTGTTTGCGTAGTTTTTCCAGTTCGTTTGCACGCTGTAGAGCCTGGGCTGCATCGGGATATTGCTGGCGTATTTGCGCTGCCTTTTCTTCGAAATGGGTCGTTTGTTTATTGAGGCTGTATTGCAGTGGGTCGGTACGGATGTTTTTCAGCTGCAAGGCCAGAGCCTTATCCTGGTCCTGAATCTTGAACACGTTCCGCTCCAGCTCTGTGCGGTTGGCGAACCGTTGCAAGCCGCCGCCGGTACCGGGCCAGTACAGCAAAAGGCTGTGTGGCGATGCGGCATCGTGATCGGCAGCGAGCGGCGTGTCCAACACCGCTTTGAGCAGGCTTGATTCATCGCTGTTGACCTGTTTAAGGGCCAGTTGAAGCTGAGCCTCGGCACTCAGGCCATCCTTGTGCGCCTGATAGAGCGCGCTGAACTCGCGGTTGAGGGTCACAAAGTCGAAAGTGCGCGACCTGTAAAGCAGCGCGGATGCAGCTGTATCGGCGGCTTGCCCTGCCGTCTCGAGCGCGTTCAGTGCCTCATTGAATTTCTGTTGGTGGTCGCTTTCGAGCCCATCTCCCAATAGCGTTTCGAGCGCATCGCGCTGCTTGTTCAGCGAGGCCTGCCGCTGGGGCCAGGGAATATCGGCAAACAGATTGTCGAATAACGGTTGCTCTTCATCATCAATGCCGTTGTCTGACGGCGGTTCCCCAAGGTCTGGTGGTGAGGCGAAAACGACTGCGTTTGCGTGCTGCGGGTGTAAAAGCAGTTCAGTGATGCCTGCCGTTAGCGGCTGGGAGTTCGCTGTGTATTCGAAGCGCAAGTTATCGTCGGGCAGGCCCGGCGGGATGAGAGCTTGTCGAGACAGCCAGTCCTCCATGTCGCTGCGCTGATTGAAGATCTGGATGGGAACAGGCCGGCAGGGCAGATACAGCAACTGCGCGACGGGCGCCCGATTCCCCACGCTGATGACCCAGGCGGCGGGGAGTTTTAGTGTGCCGCTGTCACTCAGGAACGGGGTCAGCTGCTCGGTATGGATGGGTTGATTGTCCAGGCTCAACCCTTCGACGGGAGGGTCGATGATCAACAGCAGCGGCTTCAACTGTTCGGCGCTCAGGGTTCTGCGAGCAAACGCCACTTGAGCGGTGGCCTCGAAATGGTTGCAGTACAACTGAGCCGCCCGCTCGCGCCGCGACACCGGCGTGCCGGGTGCTCGGGCGTCCCAATAGGCATTCCAGCGTTCATTGAGCGTTGGTTCGGTTCGCTGGCTTCGCAACGGGGCGGCGGCGAACAACGCTTGCAAACCCTGGCTGCTGTCGCGTCAGCGCGCCGAGGCACTCAGCAACAGGCTTTCATCGGAGTTTTCTTTCAGGGGCGGATAGGCCGCCATCACGACCGGCGGGGAGACGGGCAGGGCGCTGAACGCTCTTTCTTTCATGGCAACGTGGGCTCTTGTGCAGGGGAGCGGCGTATCCGCTCTTGAAGAGCGCCATTAAAAGAAACTCGCCACCGTCCATGGCACTACATAGTTATCGCGTCGATCACTGAGCGATGCATCATCAGAATGTTACGTCACGGTGGCAACTAGGCGGGTAAACCCGCCTCCTGGTGACAGGTGGCGGGTTTTGACGCTTACTGCTGGCGGGTCTCAAAGGTGAACGATCTGGAAGTTCTCTCCTTCCCAGTCGTTACCGTTACCGGTGGCCAAATGACTGTAAATTTGCACCGTCATTGTTGAAGACGTGGCGTAGAAGTTACCCCAGACCGATGTCCAGCTATGGCTAGTGATACTAATCGGGGAGGTTATCGCGACTCCATCCACCATCAGCGACAGAATTGGATAGGCATAACGACCGTCGAAACGAGCCAGGTATGTTGAGAAGCGATAGAGACCGTTCACTTCAAGATTGGTGAACGTTTTGTACATGATGACCCCGGCAGATTGGTGGGAATACGTGTAGTTGTTGAGTCGCCAGTTACCCTGTTCCAGACGCAGGGTCAGGTCCTGAGGGACCCCCGCCGGCCCTTTGACCCAGCCATTCCAGTGGTCGAACGTGGTGAGATCATTGACGAGCCATTGCAGCAAGTTGAAGCTCCAGGGCGCGGAGTCTTGTCCACCATAAACCGGTCTGGCAGTAATACTGTGTGTGCCGACGTTGAGGCCTGCCAGCGTTGTGTTCCAGGTTCCATTGGCGGCAACGTCAACGGTGCGTATCACCCGGGTATTGACGAGTATCTGAACCTGCTGATCGGCCGTGGCGCTGCCGCTCACTATGGCGGTTCTACTATAGGTGCCGGCGCCGCGCCCGATCGGGCGACCTTTGATGTCCACGACGGACAAGATGACGGGCGTCAGTGCTTCTACGACACGCACAGTCCGGGTGGGAGAAATCAATCCGGTTCCGTAAAGCGCTTTGGCGGTGAAATGATGGATGGCCAGACCCAAGCCGCTGACAACCAGCTTCCAGATACCGCTGGCGTCGACCCACACCGGACCTTTCGAAACGTTGCCCTGCCAGATTTCTATCTGCTGATTTTCGTTGGCGCTGCCGGTCAACGTCAGCGTTTTGGCGATAGTGCTTTGATTGTGGGCGATCTCAACGCCTTCAGGGGTGATGACTGAAGTGATCAGCGGCATCTGAGCCACCAGAACAGAGAACTCCCGGGCATCGGATCTGGGATTGTTTCCGTAATCACCTTCCAGGGCCACGGTATGCAAACCCGCACTGAGGGTTTTCAGAACATAGGTGCAGATGCCCTCGTTGTTGGCCTTGGCCGGCCCTTGCAAACGGCCCTGGTGATAAACATTGACGGACCGATGGGGTCTGGCGCTTGCGGTCAGCGTCACGGTTTCGTCGAACGTTTCGTTCAGGAACTCGCCCTTGCTGTCGTCCAGTCTTTCTATTTTTGGAATGATCTCGCCAATTCGGAACACCAGCGCTTGGGATGCTCTTGGCCATCCGTCCGGACTTTCCACCCAATAAAATAAATGTGCATAACGATCGAGTTGACTTTTAAACAGTTCTTCTTCCAACAAAAACAGGAAGTCTCTGTTTATGTTGGCAGGGACGATATCCAGTGTTTCTTCGTAAACCAGGTCGCCCTCGCCATTTTCCCAGCGGAAGAATAAGGTTTCGCGAAGTTCCAGATCTTTCAGCGCCTGGATATAAGCATCGATGAACCCTGTGATTTTTTCTATCAATAGGATGCCATCTTCCAACACCGGTCCATAGCTTGGGTGGAAGCCGGGCGGCGGGTAATATGCCTGGGCTTCACCGATATACAATCGCTCGTTGTATGAGTGGCGCTCTGTAAAGCCATCCGGTTCAGTCACCTTGTACCTGACCTCCAGCTTGGCCGTGTTGAAACGATTGATATGTTCCGGTCCATTGATGTTGAACGGCACGGGACGGTTGACCAGGCCTTTGGTAATCGGCCGATAGGTTTCGTAGAGATGGGTCCTGCCGTTGAACTGCGTGACAAACCAATAGATCGTTACTATTTGATTGGGGCGCATGTCCAGATAAGGCTTCACTTCTACGACTGCCCTTGGAAGTGTGTGCGACACGTGCCCACGCCTGGCTTCGATGACCAAGGGTTTTGCCAGTAAAATGGCCTTGGCAACCAATATGAACAAATACTGATTGGACGGTATCAATGTCTGGTCCGGTTTCTTCAGTTCATATCTGACCTTTACCGGGCCGGGTGGAATGTTCAGCAAAGTTTCGAAGGGGACTTCAAATTCCATGATCGAAAACACATCAAAGGGCTGCTCTTTTACGAACAGCACCCGGTCACCTTCCGGGGTCGGCACACTCAGGGTAACAATGACAGCGTCATTGCGATTGAACGGCGGATCCAGTGCCACTACCTGGATGATCCCGGGTTTGGAATCGAGTTTGTCCAGAAACAACCTGTCCTGGCTGTCCACCCCCTTTACCGACGGCGCGCGTAGTCGGGTTTCACCCGCCTTGACAGGGAACTCTTTGAATTCCGAAAAATCGCTGGAATCATTTTGCAGTACGTCCTGTATCCAGTATCTGATTTTTGCCAGATAGGAATCTCCCGCCTCGCGGATCTTTTCACCTGGGACCAGAATCTCAATGAATTCTCCGGGTTGCACTACCGTCTGGACGGTATGGCGCACGATGGCCGTCCCCCATAAAAGCTGAATCACGTCGCCTTCGGTCATGAATAAGTAATAGGGAACAAAAACCGGAACACCTGATTTGATCCAGGCTTGCGTAACCGCCCCCTCTTTTTCCAGTTGTTCTGGAAGTTTGGGTGCCAACAAGGCTTGATGGCCGGGCATGTCGAGGTCTGGATCCTTACCGCCCGGAAGATCGATTTTGATCCGCGCCGTCAGGATTAATGACTCTTCGGACGCGTTATCGCTTTTGCGTTTTACCAGATACTTGATCTGTATATTGTCATTCAGCGAAAACTGAAGTGCTTGTTTGAAGTAATTAGCTGGAATGTAAGTCTCTACATCGTCGTCGTCACTGAGACCCTCCGGGACTTCAAGCGTTTGCACTTCATCGATACCTGTGAAATGTATGCTGATGACATCCCCGGCCGTCCGGTTTGGATAATAGAGTATTTTCGTCAGTGCCCCCTTGGGATCGTCGTAAACCGTCTTGTAGTTGATGCCAATGTCGGCTGAGTTATTAGAGGGGACTGAAAAGGGGAACCTTATCGCCCATAGCGACAGGACGCCCAGTACACCCCCGGAGTTTGATCGAGAAGGGCGCTCATCCATCTGGCCCTCGAATGTCAGCGGGTCGTCGTAGTCCCAATGATCAAAAGACGAGTCGATCAGGAGTGCCGTATTTGCAGTGCTGGTGGTCATGAGGAGCCTCCGGGTGTTTGAGTCATCGTTGCCACCAATGTCATGGGCAAACGGACTTCTGATTGAATTCGTCAGCGCCGGAAATTGCTACTGTCACAACTGACAGGTAGCGGCTGTTTTCCGACTAACGGTTGGTGCTACGAGAGGCATGACCGTTCAGCGTTGTTCATCAAACTGTCACGTAACTGTGGCAGCGCGCTTGAACAAACTTCATCAGACTCGCGCTCTACTGGAGTTCTGCGTTTCGGTGTTTTTCATGCGTGTTTTCTTTTTCCTGGCCGCGCTGTTGTTCGGCCTGCCGTCCTTGGCGGCGTCTCGTTGCGATATCAATGTTCCGACCGAGCGGGTCGATCTGGCACAGGTGAGCCTGGCGTACCAGAGCATCGGCCGTGCGTCGGACCCTGCGTTGTTGCTGGTGATGGGCCTTGGCGGGCAGTTGATTCACTGGCCGGATGAGGTGGTGGTCGCGCTGTGTCAGCAGGGTTTTCGGGTCATTCGCTATGACAATCGCGATGTCGGGCTCTCGACCTGGCGGCAAGCGCCCGTCGATGCCAACCTGACCTTTGAAGTGCTGCGCTACAAACTGGGTTTGCCGGTGTCGGCGCCATACACCCTGACCGATATGGCTGACGATGCTTTTGGCTTGATGGATGCGTTGCACGTCGAGCAATTCCACGTGTTGGGCGCGAGCATGGGCGGGATGATCGCCCAGCATATGGCGGCGATTGCGCCGCAACGGGTCGAGAGCCTGACCCTGATCATGACCAGTTCCGGGGCCGAAGGCTTGCCGGCGCCGAGTGCGGCGTTGGTGCAACTGTTGTCGCGTCGTGGGGCGCCCAATCGCGAAGTGGCGCTGGAGCAGCAAGCCGATTTGCTGGCGGCGCTAGGCAGCCCGACGGTGAGCGATGATCGGCAGGCATTGCTGCATCAGGCGGCGCAGTCCTATGACCGGGCATTCAACCCCGAGGGCGTGAAGCGCCAGATCATGGCGATCCTCGCCGAGCGCAGTCGTGTGTCGCTGCTCAATCAACTGCGCGTTCCGACGCTGGTGGTTCACGGCACTGCTGATCCGTTGCTGCCGGTCATGCACGGTGTGCATCTGGCGGCGCATATCCGCGGCAGCCAGTTGAAGCTGATTCCGGGTTTGGCCCATCGTTTCCAGGAGGCGTTCAAGGCGCCGTTGCTGGCGGCGGTGTTGCCGTACTTGCAGGCCCACCGCGAAGACTCCTCGCATTGGGCGCAGATTGATCCGGTGGCAACTCCAAACCTCCTGTAACCCCCATTCAACTGTGGGAGCGGGCTTGCTCGCGAAGGCGTCGTGTCAGTCGACATCTGCTTTGACTGATACACCGCATTCGCGAGCAAGCTCGCTCCCACAAGTGACCTGCGCGCTCCGGTCTTTCGGGTGTATCGTTCGAGCTTTCCGGCGCGTTCCAGTCTGCGAGGTGTGTGATGAGTGCCCCCCTGAAAATCGATTTCGTCAGCGACGTGTCCTGCCCCTGGTGCGTCGTCGGCCTCTACGGCCTGACCCGGGCCCTGGATTTGCTGGGCGACGAGGTGCAGGCCGAGATCCGTTTCCAGCCGTTCGAACTGAACCCGAAGATGGGGCCTGAAGGGCAGAACATCACCGAACACATCACCGAGAAGTACGGCTCGACGCCCGAGCAATCCCAGAAGAATCGCGAGATGATCCGCTCGCGCGGCGCCGAGGTCGGGTTTGCGTTTCGCACGGACGGCAACAGTCGCATCTACAACACCTTCGACGCCCACCGCTTGCTGTTCTGGGCGGGGCTGGAAGGGTTGCAGTTCAATCTGAAAGAGGCGCTGTTCAAGTTGTATTTCACCGAGGGCGGCAATCCGTCCGACCATGGGCAGTTGGCGCAGATCGCCGAAAGCGTGGGGCTGGATCGGTCGGTGGCCGAGGCGATTCTGGCGTCGGACGAGTTCGCCAAAGAGGTTCGTGAGGAAGAGCAGCTGTGGCTATCGCGCGGGGTGAGTTCGGTGCCGACAGTGGTGTTCAACGGACAATACGCAGTCAGTGGCGGGCAGCCGGTGGACACCTTTGTCGGGGCAATTCGGCGGATTATGAGTGAAACGAAGGGCGGGACGGTGAGCTGATTCCCACAAAACTTGTAGCAGCTGCCGAGGCTGCGTTCGGCTGCGAAGCAGTCGCAAAACTTGCCACCGTGTTCTTTCAGGAAAACGGCATTGATCGGATTACGACTGCTACGCAGCCGAACGCAGCCTCGCAGGCTCGGCAGCTGCTACAGGCGGGTTTCGGGCAGGATCAAAAATCTCAGCCGTGAAGGCGCCCCCAAACGCTGACCAACACCGTAGCCGCCATCAACCAAGCCACCGCCGCTACAGCGAGCGAAGCCTCCAGCCGCATCCGGTCCACCATCACATACAACGTCGCCAGGTAGATGAAGTAAGGAATGATCGACCACATCCCAAACACGATGGTGGTCTTCAAATCCTCCAGCGAACGGCCCTTGCCGACGATGTAATGAGCAATCAACGCAAAGGTCGGAAACAGCGGCACCAATCCTGCGATGTAATAGTTTTTTGTCTTGGCCAGCTCGGCGAGGATCACCACCACGGCCGCGCCCAGGGTTGCTTTGAGGATCAGGTCCATCAGTGGCTCAGCCCGTACTTCTTCACTTTGTCGAACAACGTGGTCTTGGCCATCCCGAGTTCCAGACTGGCCTGGGTCAGGTTGCCGCCGCTGCGCTGCAGTGCGTCGCTCAGCAGGTTGCGTTCAAAAGCTTCTACCGCTTCGGCGAAGGCCAGGCCCTGATTGCTGCCGCTGGCGCCGGATTTCTTGAAGGCCGGCAGACCGAGGGCAAAACGCTCGGCGACGTTGCGCAATTCGCGCACGTTGCCCGGCCAGTCGTGGCTCATCAGGTTCGACAGGGTCTGGTTGTCCAGGTCCGGCACGGCACGGTCGAACCGCAGGGACGACTGCTGCAGGAAGTGTTCGAATAATTGCAGGATGTCTTCGCGTCGTTCGCGCAGCGGCGGTAATTCAAGGGTCACAACGTTCAAGCGGTAATACAGGTCGCTGCGAAACTCGCCAGCCTTGCTCGACTGATCCAGATCGGACTTGGTCGCCGCGATCACCCGGCAATCCACCGCCACGCTCTGGTTCGAGCCAAGGCGTTCCAGGGTGCGTTCCTGCAACACCCGCAGCAGTTTGATTTGCAGCGGCAGCGGCATGCTTTCCACTTCGTCGAGAAACAGCGTGCCGCCGTCGGCGTGTTCGATCTTGCCGATCCGCCGCTTGCCGGCGCCGGTAAAGGCGTTGGCTTCATGGCCGAAGATTTCGCTTTCGAACAGGTTCTCCGGCAATCCACCGCAATTCAGCGCGACGAACTGCTTGGTGTGCCGCCGACTGAAGTCGTGCAGGCAACGCGCAACCAGCTCTTTACCGGTGCCGGTCTCGCCTTCGATCAGCACGTTGGCCGACGTATCGGCGACGTTGGCGATCAATTCCCGCAGGTTCTGCATGGCTGGCGAGCGGCCGATGATCCGGCCTTCGAGGGAATCCCGCTCCGCCAGTTGTCGACGCAACGAAGACACTTCCCGCGCGAGGCTGCGTTGCTCCAGCGCACGGCGCGCCACATCGACCAGACGTTCGGGGGAGAAAGGTTTCTCCATGAAGTCATAGGCGCCTTTCTGCATCGCACCGACAGCCATGGAAATGTCGCCGTGACCAGTAATCAGCACCACCGGCAGGCTGCGGTCGCGGGCCTTGAGACGGGTCAGCAATTCCAGACCGTCGATGCCCGGCAGGCGGATGTCGCTGATGACGATGCCGGCGAAGTTGTCGCCGACCCGCTCCAGCGCTTCTTCGGCGCTACCGACACCCACGCAGGGAATGTCTTCCAGTGTCAGCGCCTGTTGGCAGCCGAGCAGTACATGGGGGTCGTCTTCGACGATCAGCACACTAAGGTCGTTGTTCATATTGGCTCGGCGTGAGTGGGGCTTACCAACGGTAAACTGAGGACGAAGGTGGTACCACCGCTGGCCGGGTGCTCGACACCCAAGTGCCCACCGGTGGCGGCGGCCAGGCTGGCGGAAAGGGTCAGGCCGAGGCCGAGGCCCTGTTCGCCGGGTTTGGTGGTGAAGAACGGTTCGAACAAATGCTTGCGAGCTTCGGCGTCGATGCCGTGGCCGTTGTCGCGCACGCGCAGGCGATATTTGCCATCGAATGCTTCGCCTTCGAGCCACAATTCGGGCAACGGTTGTGCCTGCATGGCGTCGAGGGCATTGCCGATCAGGTTGACCAGGATCTGCTCGAGGCGGGTCTGGTCGATCTGCACCTGCACGTCTTTGAAGTCACGATGCAGTTGCAGATGGACACTTTCCACGCGACCGCCGAGCAATTGCAACGCGGCGTCTACCGCTTTGCCCAGGCAGGCCTGGCCCTTGTCGTCACCGCGACGGGCGAAGGAGCGCAGGCTGGCGGTGATCCGGCCCATGCGGTCGATCAGTTCGTTGATGGTCTTGAGGTTGGTGCTGGCAACGTCCAGCTGACCGCGTTCCAGAAACCGCACGGTGTTGCCGGATAAGGTTCGCAGCGCCGCCAGTGGCTGGTTCAATTCGTGGGCGATGCTGGTGGACATCTGGCCGATGGCCGCGAGTTTACCGGCCTGCACCAGTTCATCCTGGGCGCGGCGTAGTGTCTCTTCGGCCAGACGCCGTTCGCGGATCTGGCCCTTGAGCCGTTCGTTGCTGGCGCGCAGATCAGTGGTGCGTTCGGTAATCCGACGCTCCAGTTGATTGTTGGCTTCCTGCAAGGCTTCCCGGGCGGCCAGGCGTGTGGCAATGACCTTGCGCCGCTCGTTCCAGGCGATCAGCAGGAACGCCACCAGGGCAAACGCCACCGCCACCAGAATCCCTTGATTGATCGCTTCGCGCCGCAAATCCTGAAGGGGTGTGAGCAGGGTGAAATTCCACGGGGTATCGCTCAATGGCCGGGTTTGCGAGAGGTAGCTGATGTCCTCTTCATCTGATTCCACTTCGCTGTTGGCGGGGAAGGTCAGTTTTTCCTCGCCTTCGGCCAGTTGTTCACGGGCCAGCGGTTGCAGTTCGTTCAGTGGGAACCAGTAGTACTGAAGGCTGCGGGCCAGTTTTTCCTTGGTTTCGTCGCTCAGCGGCACCACCGATTTCAGGCGCCGTGCCGGATCGCTGGAAAGAATGATGATGCCGTTTTCATCGCTGACGAAAGCTTCCAGGCGCGCGCGCTGCCAGCGTTCTTCCATGGCTTCGAGGCGGACCTTGACCACCGCGACGCCGATGATCTTGCCGTGTTCTTCCAGGCCATGGGCCAGGTAATAACCGGGCTCGCCGTTGGTGCTGCCGATGCCGTAGAAGCGCCCCGGCTGACCGCGCACGGCATTCTGGAAATAGGCGCGAAAGGACAGATCTTCGCCCAGGTAACTGTCGACATCGCGCCAGTTACTGGTGGCCATGACACGGCCGGTGGTGTCCATCACATAGATAGCCCGACTGCGGCTGCGCCGGTTCAGGCCTTCGAGGTATTCATTGACCGTCTGCCGGTGTTCCGGTGACGGGTCGGCCAACAGCTTCGAAACGCTGGATTCGAGTTCCAGCAGGCTGGGCAGGTAGGTGTACTTGCTGATCTCGCTCTCGACAGCGCGGGCGTGCAGTTCCAGCTGACGCTGGCCGTTCTCGCTGAGGCTGCGGATCCCGTAGTGTTCACTGACCCAGAAGCCGAGGTAACCCAATCCGATCATCAGGGCGATGACCAGCGGCGGCAGGAACAGATGGCGAATCAGACGGGGTTTCACGGCGAGTGATGGCGGCGCGGCGCGATAGAGAGTGGGGTCGCATTTCATCACAGATGCCTTGGGTCAACCACAACTACAAGTCCCGAAGATCCCGTGTAGGTTTTAGTGCTGCAGAATCTTGGCGAGGAAATGCTGCGTACGCTCGGCGCGGTGGGTGATGTCGCCGAAGAAGTCCTCTTTCTTGCAGTCTTCGATGATCTTGCCCTGGTCCATGAAAATCACCCGGTCCGCCACTTTACGGGCGAAGCCCATTTCGTGGGTCACGCACATCATGGTCATGCCTTCGTGGGCCAGTTGCACCATCACGTCGAGTACTTCGTTGACCATTTCAGGGTCGAGCGCCGAGGTCGGTTCGTCGAACAGCATGACGATCGGGTCCATCGCCAGCGCGCGGGCAATCGCCACACGCTGTTGCTGGCCACCGGAGAGCTGGCCCGGGTGCTTGTGGGCGTGAGCCGAGAGGCCGACGCGCTCAAGCAATTGCAGGCCTTTCTTGGTGGCTTCTTCCTTGCTGCGACCTAACACCTTAATCTGCGCGATGGTCAGGTTTTCGGTGATGGTCAGGTGCGGGAACAGTTCGAAATGCTGGAACACCATGCCGACGCGCGAACGCAGTTTCGGCAGGTTGGTCTTCGGGTCGGCGATGGACGTACCATCGACCACCACGTCGCCTTTCTGGAAGGGTTCCAGGGCATTGACGCATTTGATCAGGGTGGATTTGCCGGAACCGGACGGCCCACACACCACAATCACTTCGCCTTTTTTGACCTCGGTGCTGCAGTCAGTCAGTACCTGGAAGTCGCCATACCACTTGTTGACATTCTTGATAGAGATCATACGGCAAACCTTTTTTGCAGACGCTTGACCAGCAGCGAGGCGGCAAAGCTGATTGTGAAGTACGTGAGACCTGCAAAGATCAGGAACTCGTTGGAGCGACCGATGATGTCGCCACTGGCACGCGAGGCATTGAGGAAGTCCACCAGACCGACCGCGTAGACCAGCGAGGTGTCCTGAAACAGAATAATGCTCTGTTGCAGCAGCAGCGGGGTCATCTTGCGGAACGCTTGCGGCAGGATGATCAAACGCATCATCTGGCCATACGTCATGCCCAAGGCTTGGGCAGCACCCATCTGGCCCTTGGAAATCGACTGTACGCCGGCCCGGACGATTTCGCAGAAGTACGCCGCTTCGAACATCATGAACGCCACGATGCAGGATGCGAACGCGCCGATCGGAGTGTCTTCGCCGGTGATCCAGCGCAGTACGAACGGCACCGCCAGGTAGAACCAGGTGATGACCAGCAGCAGCGGGATCGAGCGGAAGTAGTTAACGTAGGCGCCGGCAATATTCGACAGCCATTTGCTGTGGGACAGGCGCATCAGCGCCAGGATCGTGCCGAGGATGATCCCGCCGACGACGCCCAGCGCCATCAGTTGCAGGGTCATGACCATGCCGTTCCACAAACCCGGCAGGGACGGGATGATGCCCGAGAAGTCGAATTCCATCATTTACCCCCTACGGAGATCAGGCCCGGTACGGCCACTTTCTTCTCGACCATGCGCATCAGCAGCATCAGGCCCATGTTCAGCGTGAAGTAGATCAGCGTTGCCAGGGTGAAGGCTTCGAACAGGTTGGCGGAGAACTCGGCGGTCTGTTTGGTCTGCGCGAGCAACTCCATCAGGCCGATCAGCGACGCGACGGAAGAGTTCTTGAACACGTTCAGGAATTCCGAGGTGAGCGGCGGAATGATGATCCGGTAAGCCTGGGGCAGCAGCACGTTCCAGTAGATTTGCGGTAGCTTGAAGCCCATGGCGCGAGCGGCAGCTTCCTGGCCGCGAGGCAGCGCCTGGATACCGGTGCGCACCTGTTCGCAAACACGAGCGGCGGTGAACAGGCCCAGGCAGACGACGACGCTCAGGTAGGCCGAAGTGGTCGGGTTCAGGTCCTGCTTGTACCAGTCTTGCAGGTTCTGAGGCAGCAGGTCGGGCACCAGGAAGTACCAGATGAACAGCTGAACCAGCAGCGGCACGTTACGGAAGAGTTCGACGTAGCAGGTCGCAATGCCCGACACGATGCGATTCGGCACGGTGCGCATGACGCCGAGAATCGAGCCCAGCGTCAGGGCAATGATCCAGGCCACGATGGCAATGGCGATGGTCCAGCCCAAACCGGAAATGTACCAGTCGAGATACGTCTCGCTGCCCACGCCGGTGGACTTGAAGAACACGCCCCAGTCCCAGTTGTAATTCATTAGGGTCTCCCCTCAGATCGTTCGATATACAAATGCCCGCCTGGGGAAGCTCCGTTCCCGCCCGACCTAGGTGGTCTGTGTGGTCAGTTCTGTCAGCTCAACTCCGGCCCCGGAAGTCCATCTCCCGCGTTGCTGTTCCTCGCCATAGCGGGCTATGACTCGTCACAGCGCCTTGGATATGAACTTCCGGCACCGAATTTGAGCTAACGAACTGACCGTACAGACCACTACGATCAGGCACACACGAGCGGCTCGACAGCCACCGGTTCGAGTGTTTCCAAAAATGCCAGCAGGGAGTGACTATCCCTGAAAGGGCAGCGGCCCTTTCAGGAGATAAGGTTAGTCAGAAATCAGGATTTCTTGTCGTCAGCCGCTTTATCGGTCGGATTGGCGATCAGGGCCTTGAGCTCGTCGCTCATCGGGAACATCAGGTTCAGGTTTTTTGGCGGGATTGGCTGCATGAACCATTTTTCGTAGATCTTGTTGATCTCGCCGGACTTGTAGGTCGCAACGATCGCGTCATCCACGGCCTTCTTGAACGGTGCGTCGCCCTTGCGGACCATGCAACCGTAGATTTCGTAAGACTGTGCAGTACCGGTCACGGACCAATCGGCTGGCTTCTTGGCCTTGGCCATTTCACCGGCCAGCAGGGCGTCGTCCATCATGAAAGCAACGGCACGGCCCGATTCCAGCATGTTGAAGGACTCGCCGTGGTCTTTGGCGGAGATCACGTTCATGCCCATCTGCTTGTCAGCGTTCATCGACTTGAGGATGCGCTCGGACGTGGTGCCGGCGGTGGTCACGACATTCTTGCCTTTCAGATCGGCGAAGTCTTTGTAGGGCGAATCTTTCTTGGCCAGCAGCTTGGTGCCGATTTCGAAGATGCCGACGGAGAAGTCAACTTGCTGCTGACGCTCGACGTTGTTGGTGGTGGAGCCGCATTCGACGTCCACGGTGCCGTTCTGCACCAGCGGGATACGGGTTTGCGAGGTCACCAGGTTGTATTTGACCTGGAGGTTCGGCAAGTCCAGGTCTTTTTTGATGGCTTCAACGATTTTCAGCTGGATATCGTGGGAGTAGCCAACCGGTTTGCCGGAAGCGTCCGCGATATAGGAAAACGGAATGGAAGCGTCACGATGTCCGAGGGTGATAACGCCGGACTCTTTGATCTTCTTCAGGGTGCCGGTGAGCTCGGCGGCGAAAACTGGAGTGCTGATCAGAGCGGCAGCAATGGCTGCGCCCAGGAGATGGGGAACGATGCGCATCAAATTTTCCTCGACATTGTTTTTATATGGAGCCAGTTCATCGGCCCTTTTGTGCTCCGAATGCTTGCCGGCTCCTGAAGGGTTGGCACAGCGGTCATTCGTCCAAGAGTGTAGAGCATGACTCGTGCCAGGCCAGGCCGAATAGATCAAGCTATTGATTTATAAGGTAATTAAATATTTATGGTGAGGTTTTTAATGTTGGAAAATCCGGTTAACCGAATCGACTGACAGGTCGCGTTCGGAAAACCGAATGGTGTTCGGGGCCGCTAACGTCCTTTCGACCAGATAATAGAAGAGCCAGTGATCATGCCGTTCATATGACAATCAGCCTCCCTGGCTTAGCGGCGTTTCATGCAGGTAAATCCACTGGGCGTTGTGGTGTTCGATGCCAATGACCGCCACCGAAACCCGTGAGCTTTCGCGCTGGTCGAGGCGATGGGTTTCCTTGTAGCGGATCGCCACGCTGTGGCCTTCCTGCCAGACCGTCTGCAGGTCGCTGATGACGATCTCCAGGCCTGGCTTGGCGCCGACTGCACCTTTGAACATCTGTTCGACCGTCGCCCGGCTGACAATGGCGGCCGAGGTGGTGACCATGGTGAAGTGCTCGGCAAAGGCCGACATCAGCGGTTCAAGCGCGGCCTGCCCCTTACCGTTTGCGTCGGTGAACAGGGTGTGGATCAGCTCGTGCACGTGATGAATGCTGTGGTGCGCCTGTTCAACTATTTTGTTGTGCATGACAGTCCTTTTGAGTGTTCAACTGACTCAGTTGAAAGAGTGGGAGCAGGCCCACCAGCGCGGCGATGGCAAAGGTCACGTGGTAGGCCTGGGTGGTATCGAAATGCTTCAAGAGCAGGTTGAAAACCATCAGGAAGAGGGCGGCGCCGATGCTGAATGACATCTGTCGGTTGATGTTCCAGATGACGCTGGCCTTGTGGGTGTCATTGCCCTCGAAGTCCATCAGCGATGTGGTTTGTGCGGTGTTGGCACCGACACCGCCGCCAATCCCCATCAAGCTGTAGGCGATGACGATCACCCAGAGGTCCGAGGGATCGTTGACCATTAACAGGGTGGCGATGCCGGCGCTGTGCAACAGCATGCCGAGGGCAAACAGCCACTTGGCGCCCATCCGGTTGTAGACCCGGCCACAGATCAGCATCGCGATGAATGCGCCGATGGCGTAGAGGATCATGAACATCCCTGTCAGCCGGGCGCTGAAGTGCAGGGTGTTTTGCAGGAAGAAGATGCTCATCAAGTTGACCCCCGTGAAGACACCGGGAATCGCGTAATAGATAAAGATGGAGGTGCTGAGTTTTTTGCTTTTGAGCAAGCTCAGTTCGATGATCGGGTTTTTGCAGGTGCGGTAGTGCAGCCCGTACAGCACGACGAACGTAACGCCGGCCATGACGAAGAGGGCGGCCACCCAGGCCGGAGCGTCGCCGCCATACAACGACATGCCCATCAACAGGCTGCCGAGTGCGGCGCTGACCAGCAGCAAGCCCTTGATGTCGGGACGGGGCAAACTCGTCGGCCGCGCTTCGTTGATCCAGAACCAGGACAGCAATGCCGCGATCAGCGAGAACGGGATGTTGCTGTAGAACACCCAGCGCCAGGAGCTGCTGTCGACGATGATGCCGCCGATGGTGGGTGAAATGGCGGGGGCTATCAGGGCAACGGCCATGACCAATGTGGATATTTTCGCCCGCTGCTCACCCTTGAACAGGTTGAACGTCAGCGCCTGGCCGACTGGAATCAACAGGCCGCCGCCAATCCCTTGGACGAAGCGCCAGATCACCAGCTCGTTGAAGCTGTTGGCCAGCCCACACATCCACACGGAGGCTGTGAACACGATCATCGAGGCGGTGAGGATTTCCCGACTGCCAAAACGACCGGCCAGCCAGGTGCTGACCGGGATGATCAGTGTCAACCCCAGAATGTAAGCGTTAGCCACCCAGGCAACGTCTGAAGTACTAACGTGCAGTGCGGCCGATATACTCGGTAGTGCGACCGCCGACATAAAGATGTTAATGCAGTCTATAAAAAAGCCGATCACGAATATCAGTGCAACTTTGTAGCGATAGGTCATGTTGTTTCCCCTTTGCCGCAAAGCATAGGGGCGGTGGACTTGAACTGTCGATACGACTATCCTTGAAACAATGTTTGACGGGATTTAACAGTGAGCCCTATTGCTATGCACACTCATCTTAATCGGGTCCAGACATTCCTGGCCGTGGTCGATTTTGGTTCTTACACCAAGGCTGCCAATTACCTGAGCATCAGCAAGGCCATGGCCAGCCTGCATGTCAAGGCGCTGGAGGACGTGCTGTCCGCGACGTTGTTGATTCGAAATACCCGAAATATCTCCCTCACCGAAATAGGTCAGGATTTTTATGAAGAGTTCAAAGGTATTGTCGCTGACATCGATAATGCCTTTGATAATGTATTGAAAGGTCATGATCGCGTCACCGGCAAGTTACGTTTCAGTTCCACCAGTGAATACGGCGAGGCGTATATTCTTCCGTTGATACCACAATTTATAGAGCGCTATCCGGAAATAAAACTCTGTTATAACTTTAACTCTTCACTCAATGATCTGGTGGCGGAAAAGTTAGACTTGGTTATCCGTCTGGGCAACTTGGCGGACTCGGCTTTCAAGAGCCGTAAACTGGCGGATTATGAAATTGTCCTGGTGGCTAGCGAGACGTTTCTTGCGCGTCATCCGGTGCAGAATCCTCAGGACCTGAACTCGGTGCCGTGGATCGCCAACAGCAACCTGCAGGCACCGACCCAGTGGACCTTGCGCCATCCGCAATTGGGGGCTGTCGAGATCAACGGGATCAATCAGTTTGAATCCAACTCTTCCACGGCCATCCGCTCCATGACGTTGTCGTCGCTGGGCGTCTCGGTGCTGCCAGCCTGGGTGGTCAAGGACGACATTGCCAGCGAGCGGCTGATTCGCCTGTTGCCCGACTATTCGCTGCCCTCGCAGTCCGTCAACGTGGTGTTTCCCAACAGTCCGCATTTGCCCCACAAATCGAGGGCGTTCATTGATTTCCTGTTGCTTCATCTGGCGCAATGAGCACCTGCAAAAAAGCCCCTGAATCGTCAGATTCAGGGGCTTTCGTTTAAGCGGATTGCGATCAGGCCGCTTCGATCTTGCTGCGGTTCTGCTCGACCGTGCTCAGGTAGTCCGCCAGTTTCTGCTGTTCCGCCGGGGTGGTGAACAGGCCCAGCTTGCTGCGGCGCCACAGAATGTCGTGCGCGGTGGTTGCCCATTCTTCGCTGCACAGGTAATCGACTTCACGGGTGTAGAGCCCGCCGCCGATGTGGTCGCCCATATCGCCGAGATTCTGCACGCCTTCCAGCATGCGCCAGGTGCGGCTGCCGTAGGTGGTGGCCCAGCGGCGGGCGATTTCGGTCGGCACCCAGTCGAACTTGTCACGGATCAAGGCGCACAAGGCTTGCGGGGTGGTCATGTCTTCGCCACCCGGCAGGGTAGCGCTGGCGGTCCAGCTCGGCTTGATGTCTTTGAAGTACGGAGCCAGTTGCGCCAGCGCCGACTCGGCCAGTTTGCGGTAGGTGGTCAGCTTGCCGCCGAACACCGACAGCAGTGGCGCTTCTTCGTCAGTGCCCGACAATGCCAAGGTGTAGTCGCGGGTGACGGCCGACGGGTTGTCGGATTCGTCGTTACACAGTGGGCGAACACCGGAATAGCTGTGCAGGATATCGTCGCGGCTGATGCGTTTCTTGAAATGGGAGTTGACCACTTTCAACAGGTAATCGGTTTCGCCTTCGGTGATCGTAACTGCAGCCGGATCGCCGGTGTACTCGCGGTCGGTGGTGCCGATCAGGGTGAAGTGGTTCAGGTACGGAATGGTGAAGACGATGCGCTGATCTTCGTTTTGCAGAATGTGCGCGTGCTCGCCTTCGTACAGTTTCGGCACGATCAGATGGCTGCCCTGAATCAGGCGGATGCCGTATGGCGATTCCATCTTCAGGTCGTCACGAATGAACTTGGCGACCCATGGGCCGGCGGCGTTTACCAGTGCCTTGGCGCGGATCGAAAACAGACTGCCATCGGCGCGTTCCAGATGCAGGTGCCACATTCCCTTGGTGCGACGAGCGCTGACGCAACGGGTCTGGGTGTGAACGTGGGCGCCTTTTTCGCGGGCGGCCATGGCGTTCAGCACCACCAAACGAGCATCGTCGACCCAGCAATCGGAGTATTCGAAGCCTTTGGTGATTTCGCTTTTCAGCGGGCTGTCCGGGCCGAACTTCAGGCTTTTCGAGCCTTCGAGTTTTTCCCGTTTGCCGAGGTGGTCATAAAGGAACAGACCGGCGCGGATCATCCAGGCCGGACGCAGGTGTGGGCGGTGCGGCAGCACGAAGCGCATCTGCTTGACGATGTGCGGGGCCTTGGCCAGCAGCACTTCGCGTTCGGCCAGGGCTTCGCGCACCAGACGGAATTCGTAATGTTCAAGGTAGCGCAAGCCACCGTGGATCAGCTTGCTACTGGCTGACGAGGTGTGGCTGGCGAGGTCGTCTTTTTCGCAAAGAAACACCGAAAGACCGCGACCGGCGGCATCCGCTGCGATCCCCACGCCATTGATCCCGCCACCGATGACGGCGATATCGTAGATCTCAGCGAGAGGGGGCATAGGCAAGGTAGAAGTGGGCATCGGCTAGCCTCGGGCTTTTATGATTTTCGGTATTGGAATTCGAACATTAATGTTCATTTTCGAAAATGGTAGCCCATAAAGTCGCCCACAGCCAGTTAACTTCGATTGAAAATACTGATCGAAGGGCCACGAAAGGAAAATTTTCGAACATTAAAAGCAAAAGATCGCAGCCTCCGGCAGCTCCTACAGGGGTGAGTGAACCAGTAGGAGCTGCCGAAGGCTGCGATCTTTAGAGGCTGAAAGCCTTAAACGACTTCGAGCCGAATCTTGTGCTGACTCAACAACTGCGCCAACGCCGGCACAGGTTGCTGATCGGTCACCAGGCAATCAATCAAACTGATCGGCCCCAGACGAATCATGGCGTTGCGCCCGAATTTGCTGGAGTCAGCCGCGAGGATGACCTGTCGGGCATTGGCGATGATCGCCTGGGACACCCGAACTTCCTGATAGTCGAAGTCCAGCAGACTGCCGTCTTCATCGATACCGCTGATGCCGACCAAGGCGAAATCAACCTTGAACTGGTTAATGAAGTCGACACTGGCCTGACCGACCACGCCACCGTCGCGCCGCACGTTGCCACCGGTCAGCAGAACGTCGAAGTCGTCCTTGGCGCTGAGCATCGAAGCCACATGCAGGTTGTTGGTGATGATCTTCAGGTGATTGTGATTGAGCAACGCCCGGGCGATGGATTCGGTGGTGGTGCCGATATTGATGAACAGCGAGGCGTGATCCGGGATTTGAGCCGCAATGGCTTCACCGATACGCTGCTTTTCATCGCGCATCTGATCCGCACGCATGGCATAGGCGGTGTTTTCGACGCTGGAATCGTAAGCTGCGCCGCCGTGGTAGCGACGCAATAAATTAGCTTCCGCGAGCTGATTGATATCGCGGCGGATGGTTTGCGGTGTAACGACGAACAGCGTAGCCATTTCCTCGATGCTGACGTAGCCGCGTTCGCGGACCAGTTCGAGGATTTGCTGCTGACGGGGAGGCAGATTCATGGGGCTTCCTTTGGGCTGCCGTGCAAAAATTTGCCCATGATGCCGCAGGAATCTGCTCCCTACCAGTTTCCAAATAACGTGAAAGCTACTGCGCTCGGCAATCCTGCGTTAAAAACAGGCTCGGACTGCTCATTTACAACCTCGTAAACTCCGCGTCCTCGCCTGTTTTTGCCTTGTCTTACCTTCGCTCGCTACGCTTTCACGCTATTTGGACATACAGATACGAGTACTCAGCTTGGCTTATTCAGCGCCTTCATGCGGTTCCCAGTCGCGGGTGCGGCTGACGGCTTTTTTCCAGCCGGCGTAGAGTTTTTCCTTCGCGGTTTCGTCCAGGGTCGGTTCGAATTCGCGTTCGATCACAGCCTTGCCGCGCAACTCATCCAGGCTGCCCCAGAAGCCACACGCCAGACCGGCCAGGTAAGCCGCGCCCAGAGCGGTGGTTTCGCGCATTTGCGGACGCTCGACCTGAGTGCCGAGGATGTCGGCCTGGAACTGCATCAGGAAGTTGTTCGCTACCGCACCGCCGTCCACGCGCAAAGACTTGAGGCGTTCGCCGGAGTCCTGTTGCATGGCGTCCAGAACATCGCGGGTCTGGTAGGCAATCGACTCAAGGGCTGCACGAATGATGTGATCCACGCGTACGCCGCGAGTCAGACCGAATAGCGCGCCACGGGCATACGGGTCCCAGTACGGAGCGCCCAGGCCGGTGAAGGCGGGTACCAGATACACGCCGTTGCTGTCCTTGACCTTGTTGGCGAAGTATTCGGTGTCGTGGGCGTCGTTGATGATTTTCAGTTCATCACGCAGCCACTGAACAGTAGAACCGCCGTTGAACACCGCACCTTCCAGCGCGTAAGCCACTTCGCCGCGCGGGCCGCAAGCAATGGTGGTCAACATGCCGTGCTTGGATTTCACGGCTTTGTCGCCGGTGTTCATCAGCAGGAAGCAGCCGGTGCCGTAGGTGTTTTTCGCTTGACCGGGTTCGACGCACATCTGGCCGAACAGGGCCGCTTGCTGGTCACCCGCGATACCGCCGATGGCGATGCCGCTTTTGGTGTGGCCGTAGATTTCGGACGAGGATTTAACTTCCGGCAGCATCTCGCGCGGAATATCCAGCACCTCCAGCATCTTCGCGTCCCACTCCAGCGTGTGGATGTTGAAGAGCATGGTGCGCGAGGCGTTGGTGTAGTCGGTGACGTGGACCTTGCCGCCGGTAAATTTCCAGATCAGCCAGCTGTCGATGGTGCCGAACAACAGTTCGCCTTTGCGCGCACGTTCGCGGCTGCCTTCGACGTTGTCGAGGATCCATTTGAGCTTGGTGCCGGAGAAGTACGGGTCGGTGACCAGGCCGGTGGTGTCGCTGATGTATTGCTCGTGACCGTCGCGCTTGAGCTGCTGGCAGATCTCGGTGCTGCGGCGGCACTGCCAGACGATCGCGTTGTAGATCGGGCGGCCGGTGGTCTTGTCCCAGACCACGGTGGTTTCGCGCTGGTTGGTGATGCCGATGGCGGCGACCTGGTCGTGATGCAGGCCGGCTTGAGCCAGGGCCTCGACCATCACGGCGCTTTGAGTCGCGAAGATTTCCATCGGGTCATGTTCAACCCAGCCGGCTTGCGGGTAATGCTGTGCGAATTCGCGCTGGGCGGTGCAGACCACGTTCGCGTCGCGGTCGAAAATGATCGCGCGGGAGCTGGTCGTACCCTGATCGAGGGCAATGATGTAGTTCTTATTCTGAGTGTCGGTCATGTCGATTGCCTTGGACGAAAAAAGGGAGTGAGGTCCGGCGCGCGATCTTATTGGCAGGATCACACGCCAACGGTATCAAGAAGTTCTTGGTTTGCCGTCAATGGCCGGTGCTGCGTCCTTTGTAGCAGCTAGGGCGCTGGGCAGATGACGGGCAATCAGCCCGCGATAAGCTGCAGCACCGAGGCAGGCACCGACAATCGGTGCAAAAATCGGAATCAGGAAATACGGGATATCGCGCCCCCCGGTGAAGGAAATTTCACCCCAGCCAGCGAAGAAAGTCATCAGTTTAGGACCGAAGTCGCGCGCCGGGTTCATCGCAAAACCGGTCAGCGGCCCCATCGAACTACCAATCACGGCAATCAGCAGGCCGATCAGCAGCGGAGCGAGCGGGCCCTTTGGCAAGCCATTGTTGTCGTCGGTCAGGGACATGATCACACCCATCAGGATGGCAGTGATGATCACCTCAACCAGGAAGGCTTGTGCCGTGGACAAGACCGGGTTGGGGAAGGTGGAAAACACCGACGCCAATTCTAGGCTGGCCTGAGTACCACGAACCATATGGTGAGTTTGTTCGTAATCGAAGAATAAATTGCTGTACAGCGTGTAAACCAACAACGCTCCACAGAAGGCCCCAGCGATCTGGGCGAGAATATAGAAAGGCAGTTTGCGCTTTTCGAAGTCAGCGAAAATGCTCAGGGCAATGCTGACGGCGGGATTGAGATGAGCCCCGGAAACGCCGGCGGTCAGGTAGATCGCCATGCTCACGCCGACCCCCCAGATGATGCTGATTTCCCAAAGGCCGAAGCTGGCACCCGCGACCTTGAGCGCGGCAACACAGCCTGTACCAAAAAAGATCAGCAGCGCAGTACCCAGGAACTCGGCCATGCATTGGCTTGAGAGTGACGGTTGTTGTAAAGCAGTTGTCATTGAAAACCTCGTTTTTGTTGTTGTCTGGCGCTTTTGCATCATGGTCAAAAGCGCGATTTTCACCGAGGCAGGATCCCCATCCTGTTCTCGGCCTACTTCTGGGTGCTGCGATAGGAACATTCGTACAGTATTCAGATTCGAAAAAATATAGACAAGAAACGCTGCTGTCAAAGGTCGAAAGTGAACCGTCAGTCACAATCGAACTATTAGTCACATGAATGACCGCATCGTTCACACGGCAGGCCGAAGGTGGACGAACGGCATAAGGCGCCGCCAAGCCTTTGAAATAGCGCCGCAATAGAGCCTTTTATTGATCAATGACCTAGAATCCAGCGCAGTATTTTCTACTGCCGCCCAGTCTGGAGCTGTCATGACCCCCGCATTGGATTTGTTGAAAAAAGTTCGTGCCGAACATCGCGTGCACAGTTACGAACATGATCCGAAGGCAGCGTCCTACGGGCTGGAGGCCGCGGAGAAGCTGGGGCTGGATCCGGCGCAGGTGTTCAAGACCTTGCTGGCGGCCAGCGAGAAAGGTGAATTGCTGGTGGCCGTGGTGCCGGTCGTCGGAAGTCTGGACTTAAAGGGCCTGGCGCATGCTGCGGGCGTGAAAAAAGTCGAAATGGCCGATCCCGCCGCTGCACAACGATCCACCGGTTACCTCTTGGGCGGCATCAGTCCGCTGGGACAGAAAAAGCGCTTGCGTACCTTTATCGATAATTCAGCTCAGCCCTTTGCCAGCATTTTTGTCAGTGCGGGGCGACGAGGGCTGGAAGTCGAATTGGCACCCGCGGTGCTGGCCGAACATACCCAGGCGAAGTTCGCTGATATCGGCCGTGCCTGACGCGGACTATCAGCCCGGCGCTGTATGGTGCAAATTTACGGGCTCTGTCACTGGTGCCGCGTTGCCGGCAGCTTCATGCTCGGTGGCCTGACAAAGGGAGAAGGTTATGCAGCTTGAGTTTCATCAGGTCGATGCGTTCAGTGATCGGCCGTTCAGTGGCAACCCGGCGATGGTCTATCGACTGGATGCGTGGCTTGCCGATGAGTTGATGCAGAAGATCGCCGCCGAGCACAACCTCGCCGAAACCGCCTTCGTGGTGCGCGAAGGGCAGGGCTGGCACATCCGCTGGTTTACCCCAACCACAGAGGTGCCGTTGTGCGGTCATGCAACCCTGGCCAGCGCTTATGTTCTGTTTGAAATCTACAAAGAGCCGGTCGAGCGTCTGGACTTCGTCTGTAAGTCCGGCCCGCTAAGCGTGAGCCGTGAGGGTGAGCGCTTGTGGCTGGACTTTCCGGCGCTCATTCCGTCGGAAGTGGGCGTGACCCTGGATGTCGAGCGCGCGCTGGGTGTGGAAGTGGTTGATGTGCTGGGGTCGAACGAGTTGTTCGTGGTGCTGGAATCCGAGCAGGCGGTGCTCGAATGTCAGCCAGACATGGCGGCGCTGGCGAAGCTGCCGTGGCCGGGGGCAATTGTCACGGCCAGGGGCAGCCAGCATGATTTTGTTTCCCGCTACTTCGCGCCGGCGATCGGCATCAACGAAGATCCGGTGACCGGTTCCACCCATTGCAGCCTGATTCCGTACTGGTCGAAACGTTTGGGCAAGTCGAGCCTGACGGCTTATCAGCGTTCGGCTCGAGGCGGGGAGTTGTTCTGTCGGCTGGAAGGGGATCGGGTGAAAATCGGCGGGAATGCGACGCTCGTTGCAAGCGGAACGCTAATGCTCGGTTGACCCCGAAAAAGATCGCAGCCTTCGGCAGCTCCTACATTGGAGTGTGTGCGCCTGTAGGAGCTGCCGAAGGCTGCGATCTTTTAGCGATGGTTTAGTGGGCGCTGCTGTAGCGGCGCACACCGGATTCGACGGCCAGAATCTGCGCCGCCGTGCTGCCCGATGCTTGAAACAGCACCAGGTGTTCAGCCGCGACACGAATGCCGACCTCTGAACCCACCTGATGATCGGCATGGCTCGGGAAAATAGATTCCAGCTGCGCGCCGGTCGGCAACTGCAAGCGATACAAGGTGGATGCACCCTGGAAAGACTTGCCGACAATTCGCGCCTTCAAAGTGCTGTCCGGTGCATAAACGATATCGTCCGGACGCAGCAATACATCCACCGCACCGCCAACCGGCCAGGTGTAGGCACGATTACCGCGTAACTCACCCAATTCGGTCTGCACCGACTCGGGGCTGCTCAGCTGGCCACGAATGAAATAACCCTGGCCAATGAAGCTGGCGACAAACGGCGTCAGCGGTTCGTGATACAGGTTGTAAGGCGTGTCCCACTGCTCCAGGCGACCTTCCTTGAAAACCCCCACATGATCACTCACCGCGAAGGCCTCTTCTTGGTCGTGGGTCACCAGAATCGCGCTGGTGCCACGGGCCTTGAGGATATCGCGCACCTCATGGCTGAGCTTGCGTCGCAGCTCGCCATCAAGGTTGGAAAAGGGTTCGTCAAGCAGCAGCAGTTGCGGTTCTGGCGCCAGGGCGCGGGCGAGTGCGACGCGCTGCTGTTGACCACCGGACAGCTCATGCGGGAAGCGCTTGCCGAGGTTTTTCAGATTGACCAGTTCCAGCAACTCTTCGGTGACGCGATCCTTTTGCGGGTGCTTGCGGATCCCGAAGGCGATGTTCTCGGCCACGCTCAAGTGCGGGAAAAGTGCGTAATCCTGGAACACCATGCCGATCCGGCGTTTCTCCGGGGCGAGGGTGAAGCCGGCGCGGGAGATCGTCTCGCCCGCCAACTGGATTTCACCATCGTGAACCGGTTCGAAACCGGCAATCGCCCGCAGGGTGGTGGTTTTGCCGCAACCCGACGAGCCCAGCAGGCAACCGATGTCGCCGGCATTCAAGTGCAGGTTGAGGTTCTGCACGACCCGCTGGTCTTGATAGCCGCAGGCGAGGTTGCGCAGGTTCAGCAGTAATGGATGGCTCATGCGTGGTGGTACGAAGGCGGGACGAGAAACTCGAGCAGGGCCTTTTGTGCGTGAAGACGGTTTTCGGCTTGATCCCACGCGACGGAGCGCTGGTCATCGAGCAGGTCGACGCTGATTTCCTCGCCACGGTGGGCCGGCAGGCAGTGCATGAACAGCACGTCCGGTGCGGCCAGGTCGAGCAGGGCGCGGTTGACCTGGAACGGAGCGAACAGTTTCAGGCGCTTGGCGGTTTCCTCTTCCTGGCCCATGGAGGTCCAGACGTCGGTGCTGACCAGGTGGGCGCCGCGTACGGCATCCTTCGGATCGCGGACGATGGTGACCCGATCACCGGCCTTGGCCACGAATTCAGGGTTGGGTTCAAAGCCTTCCGGGCAAGCGACGCGCAACTGGAAGTCGAACTGGATCGCCGCTTCTATATAGCTGTTGCACATGTTGTTGCCGTCGCCGATCCAGGCCACGGTTTTGCCCTGGATCGAGCCGCGGTGTTCGAGGAACGTCTGCATGTCGGCCAGCAACTGGCACGGGTGCAGGTCATCGGACAGGCCGTTGATTACGGGCACGCGGGAGTTGGCGGCGAATTCGGTCAGGGTGCTGTGGGCAAAGGTACGGATCATCACGGCGTCGAGCATGCTCGACATGACGATCGCGCAGTCGCCGATCGGCTCGCCACGGCCCAGTTGGGTGTCGCGCGGCGACAGGAAGATCGCCTGGCCACCGAGCTGGATCATGCCGGCTTCGAACGAAATACGGGTGCGGGTCGAGGACTTCTCGAAAATCATCCCGAGCACGCGGTTTTTCAGAGGCTCGAACAGTACGCCGCGGTTACGCAGGTCTTTGAGCTCAACGCCTCGACGGATCACGCTGACCAGCTCTTCGGGCGTGCAATCCATCAGGGAGAGAAAGTGCCTTGCGCTCATCATTGACTACCTTTTTGCAACAGACCGCAGATACTCAAAGCCTTGTTTAACTGAAAAACGGGCGAGACCTGCGGCGTAAGCCGCACGGGGCGACGAAATAGGGGAAGGCGCGATATTGACATTAAATGTCGCGTTTTTCCAATAGGCTACGGTGTTTAGGGGATTTCAGAGGGGCTACGGGATGACCGCAGTAGCGCTTTTGAAGCCTGTTTCCTGACAGCAGCCCGTCATTTGTACACTGGGGTCGCGGGGCTTTGCAATCAAACGAGGCGGGGAAGGCGTAGCGACGGTCGGTTTCTGGCCTGTCATTCGAAACATTTGTACTCAGGATTGAGGGATGTGTCTGGTCTGAAACATTTGCTAATGCAAAGCGGCGGGTTATAACTAACGCACGAACGACGCAGGAAGCCTTCGGAATGGAATCGAAAGAACGACAGTTAATGGAATTACTCGGCCTCACGGCTCGCTCGCTGACCCACCTCACCGCGTCCATCACCTCGATGTCCTTCGAGTTGATGCGCAGTGAAGACGAAGTGACCAAGGCTGCCGGCCGGCGGATGATCGACCGCATGGCAACCATCAGCACCGGGCTCGACGAGCACTGGCGGCTGATCGGCGAACTCACCGGTGTTCATGTCGCTCAAGAGCAGATCGAAACCATCCAGGAGATCCAGTTGCAGGCGCCGCCGAGGCTGCCGCCGAACTGATCCCCGGCGGTCATCGGCTGGCCTGATGGCCGCCGATTCACAAGACGAACGTCGCTGGCGCAGCAGTGGATCAGGCGCCATAGTTTTGTTCCCGCGGCCGATAATGCCCGCCCAGAACAAGACAGAGACTGGCCATGACCAAGACTCTCCATCACCGTGCGTGCCACCTGTGTGAAGCCATCTGCGGCCTGACCATCGAAACCACCGAGGTCGAAGGCGCGGTACAGATCACCTCGATCAAGGGTGACGCTCAGGATACATTCAGCCGCGGGCACATCTGCCCCAAGGCCGTCGCCCTGCAAGATATTCAGAACGATCCGGATCGTTTGCGTCAGCCGATGCTACGGGTCGGCAGTGAATGGCAACCCATCGAGTGGGAAGACGCCTTCAGCCTTGTAGCTGAACGTCTGGCGGCGATTCAGGAGCGTCACGGACAGAACGCGGTGGCGGTCTATCAAGGCAACCCCAGCGTGCACAACTATGGGCTGATGACCCACAGCAACTACTTTCTCGGCCTGTTGAAAACCCGCAATCGGTTTTCCGCGACCTCAGTCGACCAGTTGCCCCATCACCTGACCAGCCATTTGATGTACGGCCACGGTTTGCTGTTGCCGATCCCGGACATCGATCACACCGATTTCATGCTGATCCTCGGCGGCAATCCGCTGGCCTCCAACGGCAGCATCATGACCGTGCCGGATGTGGAGAAGCGCTTGAAGGCTATTCAGGCCCGCGGCGGCAAAGTGGTGGTGGTCGATCCGCGCCGCAGCGAAACCGCGGCGATTGCCGACCAGCATCTGTTCGTGCGCCCCGGTGGCGATGCGGCGTTGTTGTTCGGACTGCTCAATACCTTGTTCGCTGAAGGTCTGACCCGCGACAGTCATTTGCCGGTGGACGGTCTAAATGAGGTGCGGGAGGCGGTCGCGAATTTCACCGCCGAGGCCATGAGCCCACTATGCGCGGTGCCCGCCGAACAGATCCGCCAACTGGCGCGAGACTTTGCGGCGGCGCCGACAGCGGTCTGTTACGGCCGCATGGGTGTCTCGACCCAGGTGTTCGGCACCTTGTGTCATTGGGTTGTGCAACTGATCAATCTGGTCACCGGTAATCTCGATCGCGTAGGAGGGGCGTTGTGCACCGAACCTGCGGTGGACCTGGTGGCGTCCACCTCAGGTGGGCATTTCAATCTGTGGCAGAGCCGGGTGTCCGGGCGTCCTGAATATGGTGGAGAACTGCCGGTCTCGGCGCTGGCCGAAGAGATGCTTACCGAAGGGGAAGGGCAGGTCCGCGCGCTGATTACCGTGGCGGGTAATCCGGTGCTGTCGACGCCCAATGGCCGACAACTGGAACAGGCGCTGGACGGTTTGGAGTTCATGGTCAGCATCGACCTGTACATCAATGAAACCACGCGTTATGCCGACCTGATTCTGCCGTCCACCTCGGCCCTGGAAAACGATCATTACGACACGACTTTCAATATGTTTGCGGTGCGTAACGTCAGTCGGTTCAATCGCGCGATCCTGGCCAAACCTGAAGGTGCGTTGCATGACTGGGAGATTTTCGTGGGGCTGGCCAAGGCGTTTGCTGCGAAGACTGGCAAGGAGCTGAAATCGACGATCCCGCCAGCGCAGATGATCGACCGTGGCTTACGGGTGGGGTTGTATGGCGATGCTTCGGAACAGAAATTGTCGCTGGCGACCTTGTTCGATCACCCTCATGGTGTCGATCTCGGGGCGCTGAAATCTAACCTGGCGCCACGCCTGAAAACCGCCAACCAGCGCGTCCAGACTGCGCCACCAGCGATCCTTGCCGACCTGGCGCGCTTTGCAGCCTTGCAAGCACCAGCGGCCGATGAGTTGCTGATGATCGGCCGCCGTCATGTGCGCAGTAACAACTCGTGGATGCACAACTATCACCGCTTGGTGAAGGGCAAGCCGCGCCATCAATTGCTGATGCACCCGGATGACCTGGCCAGCCGTGGGCTCAGCGATGGGCAGCGCGTGCGGGTCAGTTCGCGGGTCGGTGTGATCGAAGTTGAAGTGCTCGGCAGTCTGGATATGATGAAAGGCGTGGTCAGCCTTCCTCACGGTTGGGGCCATGCGCGGCCGGGCGTACAGATGACCATTGCCAGTGGTCAGCCGGGTTCCAGCGCCAATGACCTGACCGACGAGTGTCAGCTCGATGAGTTGTCGGGCAATGCGGCGTTGAACGGTGTCCCAGTGACCGTGGCAGCGGCTTGATCAAGTCTGTCGGGGAGACCGAGCAGGGTGCTCGGGTTTCCGTTACAATGCGCCACCGTGCCGACCACTGAGTCGGAAAGTTCAGCCGAGGTGCTCCATGGATATCATCGAAACGATTAAAGAGCAGATTGCTAACAACACCATTCTGCTTTACATGAAAGGCTCGCCGAATGCCCCGCAGTGCGGCTTCTCTGCGAAAGCCGCGCAGGCCGTGATGGCGTGTGGTGAAAAATTTGCTTACGTGGACATCCTGCAGAACCCGGAAATCCGCGCCAACCTGCCAAAATACGCCAACTGGCCAACCTTCCCGCAACTGTGGGTTGGCGGTGATCTGGTCGGCGGTAGCGACATCATGACCGAGATGGCTGCAGACGGTTCGCTGCAAACCACCATCAAGGCTGCTGTCGAAGCTGCTGCTGCCAACAAGACCGAAGCCTAAGACGATTGGCTCCCCTGTAGGAGCTGTCGAGTGAAACGAGGCTGCGATCTTTTGATCT
>NZ_JBBWCB010000062.1:0-35084 GCF_039888995.1 Pseudomonas rossensis
GTAACACCTACCTGTCATGGGCAATGCCGGTACTTTTCTTTTGCTTTCTCTCGAAAGGAGTCGCAACCATGCCTGGTGAATATTCGCTGTCAGATGTACTGGGGAGGATCGACCATAATCAGTTAGCTTTGGAGGCGTCGTAATGGAGCTGACGCTTCAGGTTAAACAGCAGGGTTTAGCTGAGGCGGGCGAACATAACCGGGGAGCGCTGCGAACGATTGGTGAAAACACTGGTTTTATCAAACAGGGCCTGGCCCGGCTCAGGGCTATACCTTAGCTAGAAATTCAGTAAGGCGAGGCTATGGAACGGATCGAGGATTCGCTGCCTGTAAGTGCGTTGTACCCACCGTGTTACACATCGAAACAGCATAAGCCTATTGTCACTAAAAGAACCGCAGCGTACAGTGATAGCACATCAGCATCAATAACGTAGGGAATGCGTATGATTGCCATCCGATTCGCAGTGCTCATCCTAAGCCTCATCCTCTCTGCCAGTGCGATCGCAGCACCCAAAACACTCAAGCAAGGCTCACTAATCTGCCCTTCGGAAGAGACATACGACACACAGCTAAAGTACATCGTCCAAGGCACGAACAAACTCATTGGCGGCTGTGGATTTACCAACAAGACTTATACAGAGATTGTCCTCGACTTGAATGTTTTCAGCGCATCCAAAGTTCAAGTTATTGAGAACGACGCAACTGTTTGGACTGCTCACGAATCATTCTCGAACTAAAAACTTGTTAATATATCACTGGGGCAATGGGTCGAACTCATACGCTGGTGTATGGTCCTGCATTGTAAGGCCAGGAATTCATAGTTGAGAATGACGTGTCATCTCCAAAGATGCGGCTCGCTTGAACAAAGGAAGCCCTTGGGGCATCACAAGAATGTTACAGCCTGATGGTCAACTCCGGGAAGCTAGGATCGATTCCGGTAAAATCATAAAAAACTACTGTCCAGTAGTCGAAATTTAGGATGAGTTAATTTTGAGCAATCTTTCAAGTAACGCGCTACCCTCCCCCCCGAGCGAGATCAATCTGATCGAATTATTTCACACCATCTGGAAACAGAAAGTTCTTATCTTAGGCTTCGTCGTTTTAGCCGGAGCGATAGGAACCATTATTACTTTCTCCATACCACGGGAGTTTCAAGTAAGCTCGCTGCTCAGACCTACCGCAATTAACGAGCTGGATGCACTTAATCGCTCTCAGGTCTATACGCTGCCCCCCACCGAAGCACTGAATAAAGTAGGCGCTCGCTTAGATTCTTATGAGGCTCGCTTTGATTTCTTTAAAGCTAACCCCGAACTTTTTAAGCCGTTTAATAAACCCGATCAGAGCCTTGAGCAGGGTTTTGAGGCTTTTAATCGTAATTCTATAAGTTTGGTTCTACCCGACCCTAAGAAAACCGAGCTCAGTAGTTATATACGTTTAGACATGCGTTACCCCGAAGGCGTTGACGGGGTCGCAATTACGAATGGTTTTGTTGATTATGCCCTAGCTTTGGAGCGTGTCCAGGTCGGGGCTGATCTCAAGGTGATTGTCGACAACCGTCTTGCGGAGGTAAAAGGCAAAATTAGCGCGGCCCGTTCCAGTTACGATACAGGAAAAGAGTCGAAAATCGCAGAGTTCATTGAGCGAGATAATGTGAAACGTGCCCAACTGAAAGATGAGTTGGCTGGTCTACGCTTTCAGATGAGCGTCGTGCGTTCCAACCGATTGGCGGAGTTAACCGAGGCAATTTCTATCGCCAAGGTCATGGGGATCAAACTTCCAACCACTCCGTCCTCTATAGCGAGCTCATCGGGCGATAGTTCTGGGCGGGGGATGCGCACCGAGGTTAATAATCGAGCGATCCCACTTTATTTTATGGGAACCGATGCGCTTGAGGCGGAAGTTGCGACTTTGAGACGACGTTCTAATGATGATTTTACCAACGGTAGAATTGCCGAAATCGGTAAAGAGTTGAAGATGTTAGAATCTAATCGCGAGGTTGAAATTCTTAATCAACGCAAAAACGAAGATATTTTTATCCAGAATATCGACCCGTTGCGCGCCGAAAACGCCAGGCTACGTAACATCAACACAGATATGAGCAACTTGAAATTGGTCTCCGTTGATCGGCGTGCGCAGGAGCCTATAGGCCCAACTAGACAATTCAGAACCTCGATTATCCCTTTGAGTTTGTTTTTCGGGTTGATTTTAGGTGTATTAATAGCGCTGGCCCGACAGGCAATCTTAAACCGTCAGGACGGTCTATCTCCTAGGACTTTGCGCCGACCTGAAGTACAAGTTCAGCAGGGAGATTTTCTATCGAAAATTTAGTTCTCTACTGACGATTATGGTTTGCTTAAGGTATTGCTTGAGCAGAAGTTCAAATTGATTCGAGATACATAGCGGAGAGTTACGATATCCGAGCGTATTGCGGGCGAGTGTTGGATTGGGCTAGCACTTCCCCAACGCCACAACCAGACTGACTAATCCGCAGCACACTCTTCGATTTGTAGCAATTTCTAAGCAAGCCGTAATAACTGCCTGACAGGGGCACTGCCAGTACTATGCTTTTACTTTTTCTCGAAAGGAGTCGAAACCATGCCAGGTGAGTATTCGCTATCGGATGTGCTGGAGAGGATCTACCACAACCAGTTAGCTTTGGAGGCCGCCGTGATGGAACTGACGCTTAAGGTTGAACAGCAGGGTTTAGCTGAAGCGGCAGAAAATGTCCGGGGAGCGCTGCACACGATTGGTGAAAACGCTGGCCATATCAAACAGGGCCTCGCAAAGCTCAGAACCAAAGATCTGTAATCAGTGCACACGCCAATTGTGTTGGAGTATCAAGACTAAAACTCCCTACAGGCGCTATCCATAAGGCCTGTAGGGCATCTTTGACAAGTGGCTGAAAGTGTTAAGTTGGCATTGAAAGGCATAGATTGGCGGCTGGTTTGCCCCATTTTTGCCCCACGGCTTTCAAGCGACAGGAATCGCCCGATGATGGATTGGACGCACTTATCATAATGCCCCAGTAAATAAAGGCTAAAAAAGCCTACTCAGAATCTCCGTACCAATTTCGTACCACCATCATTCATCACTTCATTAAAATCAGACGCAATCCCCTCCGCTGTAGCAAATTTTAAGCAACCGTTTTCGGGCCAAATCACGGGCACTGCCGCTGCTATGCTTGAATTTTCTCGAAAGGAGTCGGTAATCGTGACAATTGAATACTCACTGTCGGATGTTTTGGAAAGGATCTATCACAATCAAATGGCCCTAGAGGCAGCCGTCATGGAGCTGACCTTGTTAGCAGAAGCCCAGGGCGCGGCGGAAGTAGGGGGAAATGTTCGTGGGGCTTTAGAGACAATTGGTGAGAACGCAGGCCACATCAAGCAAGGCCTAGCTCGATTAAAAATCAAACACGAGGAGTAATTGACTGCAGCGGCCTGAGCGCTAGATGACATTGGTGTTGCTTCAGTGGCACCACTCGATCTACATACTGTGCTCAAATGCAGGTAACGCGATTCGCCACTATCAAGCGCGAGGTACTGCTATTTGAACGACACATTGGTTGTCATCAACGCAATTGAGGAGCTAAAAGCCCGGCCTGGCTTTGAAGTCCCACTGGCTTTCCATCCTCACACCTCCCGAGGGTTCGGGTCGGCCGTCGCTCCCCACCGCTTTTTAGAAAAGCCGATTGGTGGTATCGCGCACTGTCATCAGCCTCACATGGCTGGATATCTCATCACAACAAACGACGGCAGAGAGACAGGCATAGGCGCCAATTGTGGTGCCACTCATTTTGGCGTCTTATTCACCCGAAAACGGAAGCGAGTGGATCGGGCGATCGCCCGACGGCAAATCGACGCAATTGCTGAAATGACGATCGTTACTCCTACGACTAAAAACCATCAGCACGGATCATTAGATGAAAAATAATCTTATTTTTACTTACCCTGAAATTCTAGGAATGTTTGGGCGACACCTGCTGGCTGGCCGAACAGAATCTCGTGCTTTTCTCGGATGGTACTTGGAACACTACTTTCGACTGGAGGAATCTGACTCTCAAGATACCATTTGTGACGGCCCCGACGACAAGGGGATTGACGGTATCTACGTCGATGAAAACTTTGAAAAAATTGTAGTATTTCAAACAAAACTCTATCAAAACGCTCGCAAAACCCTCGGCGATGTTACGCTCAAAGAGTTTGCTGGAACAATGGACCAACTAAAGTCAAAAGCCAGCATCGAAAATCTCGTAGCCACAACGGTTAACATAGAGCTAAAGGGCCTTATTAAAGATCTGGATATCGCGAATCTAGTCGAGAAAGGCTACAAAATCACTGGGGTTTTCATCACAAATGTTGAAGCTGATAATAACGCAAAAAATTATATAGCCCAACGACCTGACATAGTAATTTTTGACCAACTTAGACTATCTGAAGATTGGGTTGCGGCGGGAGAGTCTGCGCCCGTTCATTCTTCAGTAACTTTTCGCCTCGACGGCCAAATGGCAATCGAGTATACGACACCAGATGCTAAAGTTTTTGTAGCGCCGCTTCTTGCTACTGAACTGGTAGCGCTGCCTGGACTACAAAGCGGGGAGCTTTTTGCTTGGAACGTGAGGAAAGCGCTTGGCAGAACAAAAGTAAACAAAGCGATTGCGGAGAGTGTAAACGAACAAGCAGAGCATAAAAACTTTATCCTTTACCACAACGGTTTAACTATTCTTGCCGAATCTGCGACCCGCGAAAATGACCACATTACAATTGACGGATATACTGTTGTTAACGGGTGCCAAAGCCTCACAACCCTTCATGAGCAGCGAGCGAAAATAACTAACGAACTGAGACTGCTAGCTCGTATTATTATGCTGCCACCACAAAATGAGCTCGCAGCAAAAATCACCCGACACAGCAACAACCAAAATTCGATTAATGCACGCGACCTTCAATCTAACAGTAATATTCAAAAAAGACTTCAGACCGAGTTTCGCAAAGATTTTCCCGGAGTATTTGACTACGAAATAAAGCGTGGTGAAAAACTCACAGCCGATAAAGTAATTACTAACGAAGAGGCGGCGCGCCTTCTACTCGCATTTGACTTACAACAACCGTGGTCTTGTCACCAGTCTTACAAATTGTTCGATGAATTACACAGTGAAATATTCGGGCGCCCCGAAGTTACAGCTAGCAGAATCGTAGCGCTTCAAATATTGCACCAAGCAATAATAAACTCTCTAGAATTGTTTAGAGATCAACTTGTAGCGAATTACAAACTTGTTCAGTTTTTTATGCTTTATCTTATCCGCCAGGCAATGCAAGAAGATGATGCTGGCAAAGCGTTTATCTCAAATGCTGGCCGTTTAGTAGAGATTGCCGGTGCCAATAATGCGCTCAAGATATTCGCGCCAATAGTGGCTGACCTGATAACAGATCTGAATGCTGAGATTGAAGAACGCAGAGAAGGTAACAACCCATTTGACCATAAGCGAGAACTCAAAAGCCCGACTGCGATAAAGACACTCTCAAAGCAAATCATTCCGTCCTATGTCAAAGCTATTCGACGTGACCGAGCGACATCTTTCACAGCTGAACTGGCGAAATACGGAATCAGTCCAGGCGATTTGGAATAAGTCTCTATTCTTCGACGACGATCAGCTAGACCACCAGAAGGTGGTCTAGTTTGCCTAGACCTGATGATCCACAGCCGACCGCAGTCATTGGGCAAGACGTTTGCAAAGTGTGGATAGGGATTCGAACCCCTTTCCGCGTCCACCGGGGCCGCCACTGGCCATATAAAACGGCATTTTCGGGCCATGAGCAAGGCGTAGTGCGGCATGCAGCGGCCTCGGACATGCACTATTTCACCCTAAGCTTTCATCCCGTCCGCATGACTGGCACTGCGATATTCTGCTACGTGCTCTTTAATGAACCGACCGATAACTGCTCCAAGCGTTACGGGTACGGCGTTTCCAATCAACCTACCAACCTTAGCGAAGCTCACGGCTTCACCTTCTGGAAGGAAAGAGTAATCCCGGGGGAACCCTTGAAGCATAGCCGCCTCACGAAGGCTAATTGCTCGATCCTGTTCTGGGTGACCGAACCGTCCATTTCCATACCCAAAGCACTGTGTCGTAATCGTTGGTGCTGGAGAATCCCATTCCATTCGCCCATATACCGAGGGGTAAGTTGCGCCGGTTTCTTTAGTGTGGCAGGACGAGAGAAGGCGCTCCGGCCAATCTCTCCAAGTGCCACCGGCAACAGAGGAGCGGATACGCTCCATATTAATGCTGCTTAGCCGACTAGCCTTATGCAACCGGTCATGTGGATCTATCCCACCCGCATTAATTTCAGGCAGCCCCCCAATGATCGAACGAACTGTTTGTCGGGGCAAATCGAAATTAGGAATCTCAATCGGCCCAAGCTTAGATGCAACTAGAACCAAACGCTTTCTGGTCTGTGGGAGCCCAATCAAGTTGCATTCAATAACTTTCCAATCTACCCAATACCCTTCAAGCGCTTCTAAAAAGGTTTTGAATACTTCCTGCTGTGATAATGGAGGAACATTTTCCATTGTCACGATATCAGGTTGAACCTTTCTTATAATATTGCCGAAGTGCTCAGCAAGACGCCAATCTTCACTCCGACCATCGCCAGCACCCTCGCCGTGCCTTTGCTTCGCGGCACGGGAATATGTAGAGAATGGTTGGCAGGGAGCGCATCCGGCAAGGAGTGTAAAATCTCCCCCTGTCAAAGCTTCCTTAACCACTGCAGCATCTAACGCAGCAACGTCGGCTTGTAAAAATTTAGCCCTAGAATTAGCTTCTATGGCATGGGCGCAATGCGGGTCAATATCGACCCCAAGCGTTACCGAAATACCGGCCGTCTCAAGACCATAAGTAAGGCCACCGGCCCCACAAAAAAGATCGACGGCAACAATTTTGTCTACTTTTTGCATCAAACAGCAGCCGCAAAGTGCTTATTATCCACAAAGCCCTGAAATGCATCCACGGCCAGCTCCATATATTCAATAGTTATATCAGCTAAATCTTGGATGTCCTGAAGAGATAAATCCCTTGCTCCATCCTCAAATGAACGCCGTCCATGAGCAATGGCATTCCTTCTATCAGCCAAAAATTCCAACGGGGTCTTATCTCCATACTTAGAACTTTTCGCCATCTTTCGCGCTATTTCCGGCACCAACCTGAATTCCACTTTTAGTCGCTGCGAGAACGTATAGATCACCTTATCCGACCAGGTGCCCGATGGCTTCTTAAATGTTAGATCTTGGATGGGCTCTCTAGTCAACAACTTTAAAGCGGCTTTGTGAACAACATCCAAACGAGTATCTTCATTCCCGTCAGAACCAGTCGCCGCATATAATCGTAACCACTCTTTCAATGTTTCCGTTGTCCACTCGGAAGGGGGGGTGACCTGCACCGCTTGTCCAACCTCCTGAATTGTACGCGTCATTACTGACTCAACGATATTGTAGAGATGAACTATCAAACCCGATTTTATAGTCGACAAATGACGAACAGTTAAAGCAGTCTCACCGATTGAGACAGGATCTCCGACAAATAGCCGGCGATCAAGAGCATGAGCAAGTGACATATGCACTAGAAACTCTTCTTTCCGCTCCGAAAGAGCCGTACGCAGAGTAGTCATTCTTCGGCCAACATGCGGACAATGATGTCTATCCTTCCTTCTAATTTCGAGCGTACATTCGCACCATCTGACACAACTACTGTATCGAAATGGGCCTTATGCATCCGCTCTGATATTACTTTCGAGTCTACTTTCAAATCAGGATTAGCCCTCAACGCAAGAGCTGAACCTACAGATAGAGCCTCAAATCTAACCCGTGGTACTGTGTTGGCTGTTGTGTTCTTTCTAAACCCTAGCTCAAAAGTATTTTGAACAAATTCTAACATCCGACAAAACTCATCACTCATAGCTTGAATAATGTCCGGCCGATCTTTTGCAGCTAAATTTGCGTCTTTCAAATAATCATATATGAATTTTTTTGGACGATCGCGATACCCCGGGAAACGACCTTCTGGAGTGTCATTTCGATTGAGGTATGCGAAGAAGCGGGTGACAAGCTCTTCGCGCTCACGCGAGCTAACAGCTTTGGCAGTAAGTGGAGTCATCTTCATGAATCTTGGATCTTCAGCCAGCTTGGCAATCAAATCCGTTACATCTCCTGGCAATGAACCCCTACGAATTTCCGCTTCATTTGCGGTCGTGCCCATACGATTGATTCGAGCAAACATTTCCGCTCGGGTCGAAGGATCTGTGTCGGTATCTAGAATGATCGTACGGATTGTAATATCTTCTAATTTGTTAACTCTGTCACTGTGGAGATCAGCAACCGAGAAGCCATTCAGCTCAGGCACTAACACTAAATCTCGCAAGCGTAGACCTTCTTTTAGAAAAGATCTCATTGCTCTCATTCGTTGCGACCCGTCAACAATCTCCATTCTGCCGTCACCTGTTTGGTAGAAAAACATAAACGGGATGGGCAAACCAATTATCAAAGATTCAATGAACTGCGATTTTTGCTCATCATTCCACGACAGGTTGCGTTGATATGAGGGTACGAAATATCGATCATCAGTATCATTTTTAAATCTTTCGACGTACATCGAAACTGGATATTCAGCAACATTAAACTTAACCTGGCGAGCTACAACAGAAACAGCGGCCTCCGCCTCTCGCTTCGCCTCTGCACTCGGCTCAACGCCTCTGCTTTTCTTGACCATTTAAATTGCATTCCCCAGGTTGAACAACATTCGATATCATTTTAGTTCTAAATACATCTCATTCTAGAACCTACAGCGTATTCAAAAGGCTGCTATGGTATCACGCTTGAATTCCATTCCGGGCGCACCACGCTGACGCGCAGTAGGAAATGGAGTTTATCGACATGCGACACACCACAACTCATCTAGCTTGGTGGTGTAGCTCTGGCTCATCATCTCCCGTCGCATCCCCCATTCTGGACCAGTCGGCACGCTGGCGGCTCGCAGTGTCCCCCTCCCCCATCGTCCATTGATCTGGTCCAGCACTGCCATCACCCGGGTTGCCTCAGTGGGCTGGGACGCGGCGAACAGATCGTCGGTGTATTCACCGGGCTGGCACAGGTTCAGCAGCATTACTTCTGCCTTGCTGTAGTTGAACCCAGGGCGAAACACACTATCGAGCGCATCGACAGCCGCCTTAGTCAGCAGACGCACATCGTCCGTCGGGTAAGGCAGGTCCACCATCACGCCATTCGAGTACTTGGCTTCCTCGGGATTGAACATTCCGGTACGGATGCTGACCCGGATCTTCTTGCACAGCGACTTCTGCGCTCGGAGCTTTTCCGATGCCCGCATCATATAGGTGGCCACGGCCTCCTTTATCGGCGCCAGCTCCTTCAGCCGTTTTCCGAACATCCGACTGCAACAGATCTCCTGCTTCGGCGGGTTCGGCTCGTCCAACTCTAAGCAGGACGTGCCGGCCAGCTCACGGGCGGTTTTCTCAATCACCACACTGAAGTTCTTGCGCAGCGACCAGGCGTCAGCCTTGGCCAAGTCCATGGCCGTTTTGATGCCCATGGCATCCAAGTGCATTTTCATGCGGCGACCCACACCCCACACCTCGGCCACATCGGTGTTGCGTAGCACCCAATCGCGTTTCACCGGATCGCAAATATTCACGACCCCCCCGGTCTGTGCCTGCAAACGCTTTGCTGTGTGGTTGGCCAGCTTGGCCAAGGTCTTGGTCGGGGCGATACCCACACCAACTGGGATGCCGGTGCATCGTAGAACCTGGGCGCGAATCTGCCGGCCGAGCACGTCCAGCCCATCGATACCGGTGAGATCAGCAAAGGCCTCGTCGATGCTGTACACCTCAACAGCCGGGACCATGGACTCGATCAGACTCATGACCCGTTCGCTCATGTCGCCGTACAGGGCGTAGTTCGACGAGAACGCGACGATGCCGTGCTGTCTGAGCTTGTGCTTGATCTGGAAATACGGCTCCCCCATTTTTACGAAGGGCTTGGCGTCGTAGCTGCGCGCGATGACACAGCCGTCGTTGTTCGACAGAACCACGATTGGGACTTTGGCCAGATCTGGGCGGAACACACGCTCGCAACTGGCATAGAAACTGTTGCAGTCTATCAAGCCAAAAACCGGTGGCGACTTAGACATGGCTGCGCACACTGCCGGTGATCACGCCCCAGATGGACAGCTCGTCCCCCTCAAGCACGTACCGTGGCGGGTATTTAGGGTTTTCCGACAGCAGGATCACATCTTTGCCGCGAATACACAGGCGCTTGCACACCGGATCATTGTTTAGCAATGCAACGACGATGTGGCCGTGTGCTGGCTCAAGCGAGCGATCCACCACCGCCAGATCGCCTTCAAAGATTCCCGCGCCCTGCATGCTCTCCCCGATGATCGACACGAGGTAGACGTGCGGCGCGCGGATGTTCAACACCTCATCCAGCGATATGTGGGCCTCGATGTGATCTGCTGCTGGCGAAGGAAAACCGGCCGGCACCTGGAACAGGCACAGCGGCAGCTTCAGGCCGCCCTCGGCGATAGGGCCTAGAATTGAGTAGCTCATGACGCACGACTTCCAATACTGTACGAATATACAGTTAACTGTCAGAAAGGCTTGCGGTCAATTTTTGTAGGGAATATCGGATAGGCGGGCGAGCTATGTGCGGACGACTTTCACAGTACGACGGCATCCACGACTTCGTTGCGGCGCTGAGTATGCCCAACGCCCTGATCAATAACACCGGCGACCTGCCCTTCGAGCGCTACAACGCAGCACCCACCACCCAGCTGGCCATCTTCCACCAGGAGGGCCAATACCTGCAGGCCGACATGGTTCGTTGGGGCTGGCGGCCGCATTGGGCCAAGGATCGCGCCGCGCCGATCAATGCCCGGGTAGAGAACGTGGCCCACGGCTCGTTCTTCCGTGCAATCTGGCCGCACCGGGCAATCATCGCGATCAACAACTGGTTCGAATGGGTGGATGAAGGCGGGCCTAGAAAGCAGCCGTACTTGATTCGTCGCCGGGATCGTGCGCCCATTCTGTGCGCTGCAATTGGACAATATCCAAGCGCCGGGCGGGAACCCACCGAGAATAACGGCTTCGTGATCATCACTGCCGACAGTGTCGGCGGTATGGTGGACATTCACGACCGCCGCCCGGTGACACTGTCGCCAGAACTGGCGCGGGAATGGCTGGAGCCAAGCACGCCCAAGGAGCGCGCCGAACAGATGGTGCTACTGCAGGGTGAACCGACTGAGGCGTTCGAATGGTTTAAAGTGGACCGCGCCATCGGCAATGTGCGCAATCAGAGCCCTGAGTTGATAAAACCTAGCGCGGCAGAACATCCTGCCCCTGACTTGTTCTAAATCGATGCCAGGGACTTGAGGCGTTCTTCCAGCGCAGTTTCGATAACCACGTAAAGATTTTCCGCGTCTCCAGACCTTAAGGCGCCGACCGTTTCCATCCCGAGCACGAGCCCCTCCGCCCGAGCGCCAGCCTTCACGGCCACAATAATTGAGTCCGCGCGCGCTATCTGCGCCAAAAGACGGTCCGACTCCCTCTTCATCTTGTCGTTCAACACCACATCCGACACCACGGCGATCCTCTAGTTGAACATCCTATACATCACCAATAGGACCACTGAAGTCCACGCGAGTGCCATCAGAATTGAGAGCCCAACTAGTTGCTTGTCCATGAGCGATCGCTTTGAAAATCCGAAGAAGGGATAAGAGGCTATCCCCACCAGCATTAGCAGGAGGCCATCGCGGCACTAGATCGATCAGCAATAAAAACGTACCGACTAAAACAGCCCTCCTAACTCTGCCGGTTCCCAGTTCATGATGACCAGCTCGCCACTGACCTCGGCTTTGCCTTGGCGCTGATTGGTGTTGCAGTAACGTATGTCCAGTGTCTCAAAATGAAAACCTTCGAACGTACGTCGGATGTCCGGATGGTCGTTGATGCTGACCATTACTTTGCCTTTGCAGCGGCGCATAAAGTCGGCCATTCGCTCGTAATTCTCAAACGCAAAGTCCACCCCATAGCCGGCGGTCTGCCAGTAAGGCGGGTCCATGTAGTGAAAGGTGTGGGCACGGTCGTAACGCTCGGCGCATTCGAGCCAGGGTAGGTGTTCGACGTAAGTGCCGGACAAGCGCTGCCACGCAGCCGAGAGATTTTCCTCGATCCGCAGCAGGTTGATCGCCGGGCCGGTGGTCGCGGTACCGAACGTCTGTCCAGTGACCTTGCCGGCGAAAGCATGGTGCTGCAGGTAGAAAAACCGTGCGGCGCGCTGGATGTCGGTGAGGGTTTCGGGGCGGGTCATCTTCTGCCACTCGAACACCTGGCGCGAACTGAGAGCCCATTTGAATTGGCGCACAAATTCTTCCAGGTGGTTCTGCACGACGCGGTACAGCGTGACCAAGTCGCCGTTGATGTCGTTGAGGACTTCAACCGGCGCGGCCTGGGGTCGCATGAAGTAGAGCGCGGCACCGCCGGCAAAGACTTCGACGTAGCATTCGTGAGGCGGAAAAAGCGGAATGAGGCGGTCGGCCAGGCGGCGTTTCCCGCCCATCCAAGGAATGATGGGTGTAGACATAGAGAGCAAGACCTTTACTGTATGGATAAACAGGTGCTAGGCTCGCCGCGCTTCGTGCACGGAGTAAGAGCCTTGGCTGGACTTGCAGGGACAATCTGCGGGGACGGCGGTCGGGTTGGATGTTGACGCATCCACCCCGGCCGCTCTTTTCACTTCGGTGTTGAGATTTCTTTGACGTAGGCCTGACAGGCCGCTAGGGCGATCAGTCCTTGGTCGCCGACATCGGTGATGCCGATAATTCGTTGAGCATGCGCCGGGTCAAGTTGGGCTCTTGTGGGGCCATGAACCAAGCCGCCGGTGGTGGCGGTTGGCATTGCACCGTTTTCGCTGGCAACGGGGGCGAGTAGGACTGACAGGCGCAGATCAGCAGTGGCAAGGCGGTCGCGCAGGCGACCTTGATCACGTTGGGCATCGCTCAGGGCTCGGTAATGGGTTTGTTCAATGACGGAAAGCCGCTGTTCCAGTGCCAGGCGCTTGTCCTGCTCGGCTTGTTGTTGAGTCGCCGCCGCCAGCGTCTGTTGGTTGAGGATTTCCGCGTGCCGGCGGGCTTGTTGCTCCAGCTGCTGGCCATAGCGCCAGTCCTGGACCTGCCACGCTAACGCAGCGGATCCCCCTGCCAAAGCGACCAGAAGGACACCGCTAGCCAGCAGCCGATACGGTGCTGGGATCAGGTCGACGAGACGCATAGCACCGCCCTCGCCCGAGCCCACAATTCCAGCCGATCCGCCAGCCCATTGAGACCGCCGTTGATCTTGCGGGTGATCGCTTCGAACTCATCCCGATCCGCCAGCGCGCTCAACTCGCGCACCCACCAGAACCATGCGGCCGACTCGGCAGCCCATTGCGGCAGCTCAAGCAGCTCAGGGGTGCGCAGCAATCGTTCGTCACCGAACAGCGCCAGGCTGCAGCGCAGGTAGTTATTGCGACCGGTTACCTGGATTAGACCGCGCCCGCGATAGCGCTGGCCATCGCCATCTTCTTCTGGGGTGTTGCCCAGTTTCGCGGCCAGATTGCCGGTGTCGTACTTGCTCAGGTACTGATCGCCGCCCAGCTCACGGACGTACTGCAGCTGACCCGACTCGTGGCCAACTTGGGCCAGAAACGCCGCCTGACGTTTCGACGTATTGATTTGCCGATGCGCCATGGCCGTGTTGAGGGCGGATACAAAAACGCCCGCTTGGCGGCGGGCGTTGGGCATGATGCGTTGTAGCTGTTGCTCAGTGATGGACATACAAAACTCCAGACGTAAAAAAGCCGCCCTCAGGCGGCAACGGAATGCGTTAAGTCGCGTTGACGCTCACGACCTTGAGCGGCGGTTTAGCTTTCTTCTTTTTAGCTTTGGACTTGCCCTGCTTGCCGGCATTGCACTCGACCGTGGTCGACCAGCCGGACTGGGTAAACACCTGCTCGACCGAATCCGCCAAGTACTCGCCATCAAGGCCGACCTTGAAACCCTGGGCGTTGATCAATCGCTCGGCAAAGATGTCGGTCCGGCCGTCCATCTCGAAACGCACGTCAGCGGTCGAGCGATTGAACGCCGCCAAACGCGCCTTGGCGGCCGACTCGGCGGCGGTCTTGTTCGGGTAGATATGCCGATCGGTATGCACCGCCGGCAAGCCATCCGGGGCGTCGTCGTTATCCACCGAGAGGATGGCGAGCTTGCCGGTCTTCTTGTCTTGGTGCTTGGTCGCCACGGCCTTGTGCGAGTTGCGATCGCCCAGGCTGAACTGCCAGCGACTGAGGTCGCTACGCGTCAGGGTGATCGCGCCAAAGGCCTTGCCGCTGGCCGTCTGGCCCGCTTGACGCGGCATCACCAACAGCTTGCCGTCGGCGACCTTGGCCGTGCAGTCGTATTGCTTGGCCAGCCGCGTGATGAAATTAAAATCCGACTCGTTGAGCTGATCGACCCGGGCGACTTTCGTGCTCACCGGGCACACCGGCTGCCAGCCATTGCGCGCGGCGATGTCGGCCACGATCTTCGACAGCGGCACGTCTTCCCAGCTGCCGTTGCGGATGGTCTTGCCACTGCCGCGCATGTCGCTGGCCTTGCCCTTGATCACGATCGTGTCCGGCGGACCCGACACCTCGACCGTGTCCACCGCGTAACGCCCCATTCTCGCCAAGGACGTTTCGGCATAGCCTAGGTAGATCTCGATCGAGCTGCCACGCTGAGGCAGCACCACCTGGCCGTCGCGGTCATCAATGCGCAACTCAAACTCGTCGGACTCCATCCCGGGCTTGTCAGAGGTGCGCAGCAACAACAACCGATCATTGATCTTGGCCGTCACATCGGCGCCATCGGCCACGATTCGAAACATGGGGGTCATGGATTTTGCTCAAAAAAAAACCCGCACAAGGCGGGTAAAAAAAGAAAGGAGCTTGAGGAATCAATCGGCACGAGTGTAGACCATCAATCCCACAAGCTAACCCCCTCCCCAGTCGGGCTGGGCAGATCCGGCAGATAGATCACCACGCCGGTACGGTAGGGCTGGGGCTCATCCGCCAACCCCTGATTGGCATCCAGCACCGCTTCGGTGCTGCCGTTCAGATGGCCATACACGTTATGGCAAATGACATCGAGCATGTCGCCATCAGACGTTCTGCATGTCGTCGCCATAGCGCACAAACTCCAGAGTGAACCCTTGTTTACGCGGAATCCCGCCGTGCAAAAACGCGCCTTGCTCGTCGCCGATGGTCTTCAGGCACCACGTCCCAATCACCTCGCCATAGCCCGTGGTCAGGGTCAGCGGCTGAAGCCGGGCGCCAATGGTGCGCAACGTGTCGAGCTGCTTGAGGCCACCTTTGAAGCCCGGGTAGATCGTGCCTTTGAGCGTAAGCTTTTCCTCTCCCATCCCAATGGCCTGCTGCGCCGGGCGGCGCGACAGGCGTTCCTGGGAGGCCCAACGGAATTCGGTCGAGCGACTCAGCTCGTCGAAGGCCGCCGTGTCCAGATTGAAGAAGTACGGTTGAAGCTTCGGGTCGCGGGGCTGAATGATCAGCAGGTGCGGGAACGGCTTCACCGCTTCCGGCGCGGGTGTCGCATCCACGGCAAAGGAACTGGTAGGCACGATGTTGGCCAACGACGGGCTGACCTTGCCGGCGATGTTGTTGATCGCCGTCGCCGCCTTGCCCGCCTGTTCCTTCAGCGTCCCCATCCGTTCCTGTACTTCGGCGGCCGCCCGGGTCGCCCGGCCGTACACCGCCACCACCTGACCGACCTTGGCCTGGGCCGCGTCGACGCCGCGCATCACCCGCTGAAGCTTGGCGCCGATCGCCGGCCCCACGAACGGGATATTTTCCAGCTCGGAGGCCGCTCCAGTGATTTCACTGATCGCGCCGTTGACAGGGCCCAGCATGCCGTCCGCACTGCGCCGACCAGCCTCCCCGGCTTCGACCAAGTACTTGAGCCCCGCTTGCAACTGTTCCATATACGCCATGCGGCCTCCTTACAGGTGGGGTTCGTCGTACAGCTTGGTAGCGTTCTGTTTCGCGGCGTCCGCCATCATCCGCTGCATGTGCGGCATCAGATCCTGAGCCATACGTTGCGGATCTTTAACGTCACCGTTCACCGTGACCGGCATGTTCAGCGAGTACTGAAACTGCTGATCCACTTTGGTCGGTGCCGGCTTCTCCGGCTCCTTGGGCTGAATGGCCACGGCCGCCGCCTTGGTCGGCGCCTGTACGGCCATGGCGCGAGCAACGTCGCCCAGCGCCGGCCCTTGCGGGATAGTCCCCGAGGCCATCAGCAACGCACCGGAGCCCTTCGCGCCATCGAACGATTGACCCATGCTGGCCAAGCTGGGAATAGCTGGACCCGGGCGCGGCGCCATCAACAACGGCGCGACCGGAGCGGCGGGTTTTTCCTCGTCGCCACCAAACACCGACTTGCCCACGGCGCCGCCCACCATCTGGCCGCCCTGACTGCCGAGGTAGGCACCAATCAAGCCACCGATCGCGGTCCCGATAATCGGCACCACCGAACCAATGGCCGCACCGGCCGCCGCGCCGGCCATGGTGCCTGCCAGATTGCCGGCCGCCGCACCGTAACCCTCGGCCTGTTCGCCTTGGGTTTTGGCATTCTCATAGGTGTCGAACGCCATGGCGCCGGCATCCAGCAGCGCGCCGCCGGGAATCATCTTGGCGGCTTTGCCGATCTTGCCGACCGCCTGCACCACCCCGCCCAGCCGGGCCATCGAGCCGGCCGAAACCGGTACCGGTGGAATCGGCGGACGCGGCACTGGGACCGGTGGCCGTGGCCCCGGAATCGGCGAGCGCGAAGAACTACCCGGCCGAGGCAACGGCCGACGGCGCGAAGCATTGCGCCTTGACCCGCGTCCACGCCGGCGCGTTTCCCCAGGGCCATCAGCGCCGCCGCCCAGGGCTCCCGCGTTGACCACGAAAACCTTCTTTACGCCGTCACCGCCAGTGTCGTCGCCACCACCACCGGCCGCGTCTTTGGCCTGCGAAACCAGTTCCAGACCGGCCGACACCACATCCAACTTGCCGGGCTTCTTGCCGCCCTCAGCGTCGTCACCGCCCCCGGTCGCGCCTTTGAACGCCGCCACCGCCTTGAGCCCGGTTTCCACCAGCGACAACGCCTTGCCGGCCTTGCCCTTGGGCGCCGAGCCTTCACCGTCCTCGGGATTGGTGACAAAGACCTTTTGCACCGCGCCGGCCTTGCCACCACCCAGCGAGCCACGCGCCAGGTTGAACAGCCCTTTACCCATCTTGAACGAACTGAACAGACCCGTGAGCGTGACCAATCCACCACCGACCAACGCGATCCCCGTCACCACCCCGGGCGCGCTGTCAGACATTGAGGTAATGCTTTTGGTGACCTTGGTCAGCGCCTCGGCCACCGTGTCCGTGACCGGGCGCAGGGCGTCCCCCACGCTGCGCATGGCGTCATCCATCGACTGAGCCATTTCGGCCCACTTCTGCGACGACGCCTCACGCCGCTCGCTGAGGTTTTTGTCGAGGATGCCGGTTGCATCGCGCGAATCGTTTTTAAGCTGGCTGTACAGCGCCTTGTTCTGCATGAAAGCCGACAGCGCGGCCTTGACCTGCATATCAGCGAACAGGTCGCCAGTGCGCAGCGACTCTTCCAGAGAGGCCATCATGGCCTTGGCTTTCTCCGGGTCGGCTTGCTGGCTGATTTCGGATGTCGCTTTGGCCATCGCCGCCGCGCGCTTCGGATCGGTGGCTTGAATGTACTTCTGCGCCAACGCCATGCTGGTTTCCAGCGTGGACATACCGTTTTGCAAACCGGTCTGCATCGAACCCTTATAGTCGATACCGGCCTTTTCATACGCCTTGACGGTGTCGCCGGAGCCGATTTTGCCCATCCAGTTTTTGAGGTTGTTGGCCGCCTCATCGGCGCCGCCGGCCGACTTCATCTGCACTTGCAGCATGGCGCCCAACTGCGTCACCGCATCCATGCCGGTGATGCCCAGACTACCCATGTTGGCCAACAGCTCAGGGAACCATTTCGCCATGTCGGCCGCTTCAAAGCTGCCCGCCTGCCCTTGATAGGCAATCGCCTCTAGCGCCTGCTGCATCTGTTTCGGGTCGGTGATCTTGGCGTTTTGCCCCAGCGCGTTGATCATCTTCGCCGTGTCGACACCGCTCGACCCCTGCCCCACGACAAACTTGGCCGCGACCGGCGCATATTCCAGCGCCTTGCTTAACTCCATACCGGCGCCAACCAACTGGTTGACCACGTCGGCCACATCGTTGCGCGCCATGCCGGTGTCACGCGAGGTGGCGATGATCTTTTGTGACATCTCCTTTTCTTGTGGCTTGTTGGCTATGCCGGCCTTGATCGCGATGTCACGCACAATGGCGCCGAAGTCCGCGCTGACCTTGGTCGGCACCGCCAGAGCCCCCACGCCAATGACAGCGGCGCCGACCGCTTTTTTCATGCCGGACTTTCCGGCGTCAAGCTGTTGATGCCCCTTGGCCTTCAGCTCAGCTTTATTGGCCGCCTGCCCCATGGCCCGATAGGACTTCTCCAGACGCCCGACTTCGACGCCCTGCTTTTTCAAGCTGTCCAGATTGGAGTTCAGCCGACTCAACAACTTGGAGGCGCCGGCAGCGCCGCTGTCGTGGGCCTTTTTCCATTCATCACGCAGGCGAATGGTGTCGCCAATCGTGCGCTGCAGCACACGCGCCTTGCTGCCTTCTACCTCGAGACGCTTGATGCGTCCCGTCACGTCTTTGAACGCAGCACCGACCGTAGAACTGACGGCGCCGCCGATGACCAGCCCGAGGGCGATCTTGTTCGCCATGTCATGGCCCCCATTTGCACAGCCTTACCGAAGGCGGCTCAATCCGTGAGCCACCACACCATCTCAGCAAACGGCATCGACAGAATCTCTGCGGCGGAAAATCCGGTTTCCGCCGCCAGACGTTTCGCGGCCATTTTTATGACGCCGGGGTCAAACCCCGTTGTCTTGGTCCATACGAAAATAGCCGGCCTGTAGGCGGTTAAAATCCACCAGCTTCAGGCCCTCCAGATCCGCGACAGGCGCACCGGCCAACTCGGCAAACAACACCAGCTCGCGCTGCTCGTCATCGCCGCCCGCCTCACGATTCGCCGAACGCACGTCGCGCACGGTCGGGGAACGCAGGGCCAACTTATCCACGGTGACGCCGTTGATTTGGCTCGGGCACGACAGCGTGACCAGCACGTTATCGGTGGTGATCGACAGCCACGCCGGCATCGACGTCGAGTAATCGGTATCAGGCGCCAGGCGCGAATAGGCCGCCTGGACACGGCGATAGTCCACCAGCTTGAGGCCTTCCAGATCCTTGAGGCCCACCTCGGCCAAGCCCGCGAACAACATCAGCTCGCGCTGTTCGTCATCGCCGTTAGAGGCACGGTCGGCCGCCCGCACTTCGCGCACGGCCGGGGCCCGCAAGGTCAGCGTCTCGACCTTGATCCCGTTGGCATCGCTGGGACGCGAAAGCGTCACGACGGCGCTCTCAGCGGTGACCGCCAGCCACGCCGGCAGTGCTTTATCAGTTGCTTTCATCTGGATCTATTCCCTTACATGCCGAGCGCGGTGCGCACTTCGGCCAGCTGGTCTTTGCCGTCGATCACCTGAATACCGGCGACCATGTCGATCTCGTACATCAGGCGCCCGTCGATTTCGAGCTTGTAATAAGTGACGGCGATGGCGTGTTTGATCTCGGCCGGATCACCGGCTTTCCAGTCGCCCAGGTCGACCTCTTTAAGCCGGCCGCGCAGGGTGGCAACCACCGCCGTCACGGTCCCCTTTTGCCCTCTGAACGCACCACGGAAAGTCGCATTGAACGCCGTGCCATCGGCCAGACCGAAGTACTTCAACGACTCACGGCGCACGCCCTTGGTGACAAAGGACGCCTCCATTTTTTCCAGCCCCTGATCCATCTCGATAGCACCGGCCATGCCGCCACCGCGATACTCGTCGGTCTTGCTGGTCAGCTTGGGCAACGTCAGGCTCGGCACGTCGCCGGAGAAGTTCACGCCATCAACGAACAGGTTCGTGTTAAACAAAGTTTGAGGAATCATTGACTAGGCCCCTTAGGCTGCTTCAAGAACTTCGGTCATCCACTGATCGGTGACTTCGAAAAGGAAATTCGGGTTTTCGGCCGGCGGCACGTCGGTGAAGCGAATGCGCCAATACACTTTGCCCTGGGCGATTTGGCTGGCGGTGTTCAACTCGGTGTCCGGGTACACCTCGAAGTTGATGATTGCGCCCTGGGCTTTCAGGTCGCGCATGAACGCTTCCAGGCCGTCGGTCACGTCCTTGACGTAGGTCTTGGTGATCGAGCGGTCAACGGCCCATTTGTGACCGGCCTGCACGGCATCCATAAGGATGAACAGCGTGCGCACGCGGGTGACGAACGCCCATTTCGGATCGCTCGACAGCGTACGGTTGCCCCACAGGCGATAACCGTCGTCGCGGATGATCGTCGTGATATTGGCGTTGTTCAGCAGGTTGGCCCGGCACGTCGCATCGCCGTCCAGGTACTCAACCGCCCGGGTCGTGCCGGTGATGCCGACAAACTCCTTGTTCGACGGCGACGCCCAGAAGCCGTACTCCGCATCGGTCCAGGCAAACAAGCCCGCCGCCCAGGCCGAGCCCGGGGCATCGACCGTCTGGCTCAGGCCGGTGTCCCAGTACTGCACGCCCGGGTCAACCATGAACAGGTTGCGACTGCCGAAGTTATCGGCGTAGGCCATGGCGGCCTCATCCGTGGTGCCAGGCCCGTCGATAATGCCGATGGCGCGCAGCTTCTGCGCCAAGCCGTCGAGCGCCGTGGCCACCGCTTGAGTGGCCGTGTGCCCCGGCGCGATCAACAGCCGCGGCTGAGCGTTAAACAGGCTTTTGCCATCGAGCAAGGCCTGTAGGCCGGTGCGTTTACCGGAAGTCAGCACCCCGCCAATGATCGCCGAGGTTTGCAGCGCCGCGTCTTCCAGCTTCGGCACACCGATGGCGACGATCACCGCCTTGGCCTTGGTGTAGATCGCCTGACAGGCCTTGGTGATCGCCGAATCGGCGCCGAAGGCGGCAATGGCTTCGCGCTCGGTGGTGATCAACTTCAGTTCGCCGGCCAGCGCCGTACCGCCGCCGAGGACGCCCGGGGTGAAGGTGTCGCACAGGCCGATGATCGACGACGACGGCAAGGAAATGGTGCGCGCGCCGGTCTTGATATCGGTGGTCGTAACGCCGTGAAAGAAACTCATAAAGCTCAATCTCCAGAAACGAAAAAGCCCCGCATACGCGAAGCTGTGAGGGATGTTCGTGTTACGCGTAACGGAAAAGAAAACGCCCCGTCAGTGCGGGGCGTTTATTGCAGCGAACCGGCCAACCAGGGCGGCGCCACCGGACGGTGCTCAATCAACGGAAACTCTCCCGCTTCCGGCCAGTTTCGAAGGGCTCGCCGGAACGCTTGCAAACTCACGTACTGCACTGAGGTCAGAGTTGTTTCAATACTTTCCTCCAGTTCGTCGCGGTGACGCGTGACAACCCCATCAGTCAATGAAAGCTGCTTGTCTCGCCATACACGCTCAACGAGCGCTAGCTCATCTGCCGTGGGCAATGGCGGGTCTTGCAACTCCGGACGGCCATCAATCCCAGGGACTATGATTTTGAACCCCCGGGCCGAATCAAAAAGCGCCGCATGCTCTTCATCGGTTATCTCTGTGCCCCCGTTATCAGCTTCATCGAAGGCAAACCGACCATCTTCTTGAATCCATTTAGCGTACATATTTCCCCCTCAGTAGCCGATGGCCAGCCAGTTAAAACCACCTTCTGTAAACCCGCCGTTGTTGCCAACCATGTTGGTTAAGTAGCCCGTGAAGCCTGTGCGGGTCGGAATTCCGCTCTGACAAATTGACGGGTTGGCCGAAGCACTGGCCCCGGCATAGATAGCCACCACAAACATACAGGCGGTAGGAAATGCGACGGGAAACGTTACCGGTACCACTCCTGCTGATCCATTGGTTGATCCGTGCCCGGTTTTAAATGTCCAGCCGCTGGGCAAAGCCTGGTGGCCGTCGTATCCAAAAACTGCGGAAAATATTCTTGCGGTCCGCAGAATTTCGCTACCGAGGTGGCAGCGCCACACGTTGGCCTCACGTACGACTATAAAATCCCCCCCGGCAGCTAGCGTGTAAGGAACAGCCACACCGAGATTGTTCATTGCCAACTGATCCCCAGCGGCGACAGTCACCCGCGACGTAATGGATGTTGGCCCTGCCGATATCAAAATCGCTGACCCGTCAGGCACAGACGAAGAGGCCGGTAACGTCACAGTGACGCCATCCGCCAACTCCAGTCGCTTACCGATGTCAGCGCCGGTCAACGCCCGGCTTACGGAAATGCCATACCCTCCGGAGAAACTACCTATCGCTCTCTGCACAAACTCCGTCGTAGCGTGCGCCCCGCTATTGTCGAACCGTGCTGGCGTTGTCCAGTTTGGACCAGACATCACGGCGGCATACTTGAGAGCCATGGACCCACCACGCAAGCGCCAGGTGCCCGATACCTTAACGAACTCGGCGTTATCCCCCATACCCAAGACAACAGGTATCACTCCAGCGACCTGAGACGCCAACACGTCCAACCCGGCCGCTAGAACAGTCACGGCACCGGCACCAGCGTTCACCACCTCGACCGTCGCCCCCTCAGGCACCCCGGCGGTAGGCGGCAACGTGATGTTGATCGGGGTAGCGGATGCGGCAGCCACAATCCCGCCAATACTTGACGCACCCAGCGTAGTGCTGGCGGTAAGCGGGGCGAAGCCCGAATACTCGACGCCCATTCGTTTGGCAAAGGTGGTGTTTACCAGCCTGAGCGAGTTGTCGAACTGGGGCGGGGTCAGTGCCGTTGGAGCGCCCAGCAAAGCTGGGGAGTTGATCGGCGCATAGCCCTGAGTGACGTTCTGAAAAGTCAGAGCCGTGGAGCCCAGGACAATCACCCCATCCGTGACCAGTTGCCAACGGGTGTCGGCCAGCGTAGTGCCTTGCTCAACCGATACCAGCAGTGCCGAGGTCACCTCGGCATTGGTGTCGGCATCCGGCGCGCGCGTCCAGGCAGGCGCAGCAGCAATGTAAATGCCATTGTCCTTGGGCACGGTCTGATTTTTCACCAGCACCCGCGCGCCCGCCGGCACCGAAACGCCGTCGATCATCTGAAGGCCCGCCAGCGCGATGTTGGCCGTGGTCGCGACCAACACCGATTGCTTGCTGTCGAGCTTGTACAGCTCTTCCAGAATTTTGTTATCGACATACTCGCGGGTCGCCAGCACCACCGACGGATCAATCTTGAGCGTGATGTTGCCGGTGCTGGACACGATGAAATTCATCCGCACCACTTGGGTGCGGCCGGAGCCCTGCGACAGCACCGGCTTGAAGCTCGGCGCACAGTTGGCCACCGCCACCAGATCGCCGTCCGCGTCATACAGCCCGATTTCGCGAATCCAGTGCCCACCCTCGTCGGCCGGAATAATCTGCTCGGCGATGATCACCGCCGGGTTTACCGGATCGACTCGGACCTGATTCAGTGGACGGCGGCGCCATTCGTTGATCAGGCGGGTTTGTGTCGCACTGGGAATCGGGTCGGTGTTGTTGGCATCACCCACGCCCATTTCGGTGAACTTCCAGGGAAGGCCGAGCGCGTCGGCGTTCGCCTGCTTGGCCATCCCCACGTTCGTGAGGATCGCGAAAAACTGCGAATTCGCATCAATCATAATAAACGTCCAGGGTGTCTATGGAGTGTTCGCGCCCGACCACGCCGATGGACCCGGTGACCTCGATGTCACGCATGACCGGCGGGTAAACGTCGATTTCGTCGCCTTCGTACAGGGCAACACTGATGTTCAAAAGGCCTTGGCTTTCGAGGCTGATCGCCAGCCCCGTCAGGTGCCGGGTGACCGGCTTGGCGTCGTCGATCAGGCGTTCCAGCTCCTGATACATTTCCTCGGTGATCCCGGTATCCAGAACGCCGACCTTCAGCGCGAAGGTGCCCGGCACGCCCTCAGGCACGGTGTTGAACCACTCGATAATTTCGATAAGGTAGCCCAGGGGCTCGACTACCCGGCGCAGCGCGCCGATGGTCCCTTTGTGGGCATGGATGTAGTAAGAGGCCTTAATGGCGGCGCGCTTGGTCGCCTCAGTCCATCGATAGTCCCAGCGATCGACCGACCACGCCCACGCTAGATGCGGCAGCAGATGGACCGGACAGGTATCGGCGTTGTAGAGCTCGCGCAGCGGGACTATCGTTTTCTCGAAAAACGTCGCCTCCATGGCCCGTTCCAGTTGCGTGCTGTTGATCGGCAGTAGGCTTTTCATATCAGCCCGCCAGCGTCACGGTGTAGCCCGTACAGAACGCCGCCTGAGCCTTGGTCGGAGCCAGATCCTGCCAGCCGATCAGCTCCACCCGAGAAACGCCGGCAACGTGCAACTGAGCGTCCACACCGGAGCGCGCGACCTCAATGCCCAGCCGCTTGCGCGGATTGATCCAGGCCGCCAATCGACTTTTCGCCTCGGCCAAACTGGCATCCGCTTCGGGGCCGGCGCTGGCCATGTGCAGAATCGCGTTAATTTGGTAAGGGATCACCTGGGCGCTCTGCACCGTCACCCGATCCCCTACCGGCCGCACGTCGTCGTCATTCAGCGCGGCGGCCACCGTGGCCAGCAGCTCCGGCGGCGCCACACCCTGCCCGTCCAAGCCCAGCACCGTGACCGTAACGCAACACGGCACCGGGCTTTCGGCGGTGGCATCCGCCACCAAACCCGAGGCGTTGCGCGCATGCAGGATGTAACTGTTACGCGGGCCGGCCGTGGTCAACCCTTCATAGGCCAATTGGATACGCTCGCGAAACGGGTCGTCGTCCTCCTTGACCTCCGGCACCGGTGGTACCGCCAGCAGATCCTCGGCTTGAATGACCAGGCGCTTCAGATTGACGTTGGACCCCAGATGATCGAGGTCGCCCTTTATGGCGTGTGCCAGCAATACCGCTTTGCCGGCGTCATTCACCCGGGCGCGGTTGCCGACCTTGATGTACGCGCCGACCTCCAGCACCTTAACCACCGGATCGCTTTCCAGCGCGGCGGTCCAGTTGCCGCCCATGTACCCGCGAAAGACGCCCAGCCCTTCCTGATAAACCTCTTCGAAGTCCAGAGGCTCCAGCACAGTCGGCGCCGGCAGCGACGACAGATCCACAATACTCATACGGCTACCTCCAACGTGACGCCGTCGCCCAGGTACTCGCCGACAATCTTCAGGTTGATTTGCCCGCCAATAACGGAAATGACGCGCACCTGATCCAGTTTCAAACGCGGCTCCCAACGCCCCAGGGCGCGGGCGACTTCAGCCTGTACGGCGCTTTTCCAACCCTCGTTAACGGGCAGGTCAATGAACCGCCGGAGCTTGCTGCCGTAATCCATCCGATGCCGGCGGCTGCCCAACGGCGTGCCCAAGATGTCTGGGACGGATTGCCGCAAGTGCGCGATGCCGGAAATGGGTTGGCCGGTGTGGCGGTCCATTCCGATCATCTAAATCACTCCTTCAGCAGCTCGAACTCTTCGTTGGCTTTCAGGAACTTGACGGCGTCGGTATCGGACGCCAGCACTTCGACCACTCCCTTGCTCACCGGCAAGGCGCGGTCGGTGTCGGGGACGATCAACAGTCGCGACGTATAGACCTTGTCGCGAAACTTCAGCAGCTCCGGTGTCGCCGATGCAGTAAGCAGCAGCGGTTCGCGCATCGGTGATGCGAACGCTGGTTCGTCGGAGACAAGTGTGTCGACGATCTTGGCCATGTGTTTCTCCAGGCATGAAAAAGCCCGCACTCGGCGGACTATTGAGGGAGGCAAGTTGCCTACTCGTGTCTATTCGGTTCCAGCAGCACTGTTCTTCAAAGATCTAGGAAGACAGTCCTACGCGTACCAGAATTTGAGCAGACAGATTTCGAACCAGCGCTTTGAGCCGGCGAATATCAGGGGAGATCAACCAGTTCGAAGCGGCAACTTTTGTGATAGAAGCCCCATCAACCAAAATTAAACGTGCCATTTTTTTGGTGCAGTTGCCCTTTTTGGTAAATGGGTTAATACCGATGACTGATAGCTTGTCCGGGCAGAGACTCCAAGACAGCTCAAAATCGGCTGATGACATTTTTTTTGCCATTCCAAAGCCTCGCTAGTATTTGATCTATTACATCTCGACAGCAGGTTCAGCCAGCTACATCAATGCTTGTGGTTAGGCGTGTTGCCGGTGGTGTCAATAATCGACGCATCACTGGTGATGTTCTGCGTAACGTGTAACGCGCCGTCGATGGTCACCGCTGCTTTGAGATTGATGTTGCCGGTGGTCACGTTCACGGCGCTGTCCGTTATGACTGCCTCCGTACTGGCGACCTTAATGGTCACCGTGCCGCTCGGTAGGGTGATGCTGTAACTCTTGGCCTGCCAGTCGTAGACCAGCGAACCACCATCATCAAAGCGCCAGACTTCCACATGATCGCGGTTATCTGGAGGCGGGCCGGCGTTGCCGTACAAGCCCGGGATAAACGTACCTTGTGCCAAATCACCGCTGGCACTGATCAACGTCCCCTGTTCATATAGCGACGGCGCCCGCCAGTGCCGGGCCTTTCCGGCCGCGATGCTGTGCCAACGCACCCAGGCGCTGACCCAATCACTACCATCCGACACCCGACACACTGGCGGGGAGGCCGTCAGATCAACCGCCACCACATAACAATCCTTGACCAATCCCGCCAACATGCGGTCGTGCTGGGCCGAGACGTAGCCGCTCACATGTCCTCCGGCGGCACAAAGTCCGGTTTGATGTCTTCGTTAAACCCAAACAGCAACATCCCCGGTGGCTGATCAGGCCAAGGCCATTCCTCAGGGCCGACGTACACCTGTTGCGTCCATTCCACCAACCAGACGGTGTAACCATCCAATACTGGCTGCGTCCAGTCCTGCAGGGCCTGCACAAACTCGGCGGGTTCGACCGGCAAACCCCAGGTCTGTGCCCGCAGCAACACCGCAAGCTGAGTCGCCAGTTGCACCGCCTGCTGCTGATGAAGGGGCCGGATCGGGTCGACGATGATGCGCGCCTCGAACTTGCACACCAACGTGGTTTCACCCGTACCGATATCGGCACCCGGCTCAATCTCGGCCAGCTCCAGAAACACCGCCGGCAACGCGATGCGGTCTTCGATGTTCGGCCAGGCACTCACGGTCTGAACCCCCGGCAGATGGGTCACCAGGTGTTGCTCGATAGCCTGGTAAAGCTGATTCAGGCTAAAAGGTTCGTCCGCCATTAAGCGATCCTCTTGAGGTATTTCTGCAGCTCAAAGTTGAGCTCCTGTTTCAGGATCTCCAGCAGGCGTTCATCGGCCTTTTGCACCCAACTATTGAAGTGCGGTCGAGCCTGCTCCAGCGAGACTTTGGCTTTGGCCAGGGGAAAGCGACTGCCGTGTTCCGCGACCCACCCCGAACTCGGCCCATGACCGGGTGACACCGTGCTGTCGGGATAATCGTCCGCGTTGAAATGCTTGCTCGCGGTGCGAATCCAGATGTCCGGCTTGTTGCCGTAGACCTTCTTCAGGAACGCGCCCTGGTACCGTCGCCCGGCTACCGACACACCGCTGCCGGTCTGTCGCGCCCGGCCGATCCGGCTGGACTCGATGGCGTTCAAACCAAACCACAGCTTGCCGCTCGACGCCCCGCCGGACACCGGGTAACTACGCAGCCGTTGACGCACCGCCGCGACGGCAATGCGCTCCTGCCGACTGACGGCCCGGGCGATGTGCGTGCGCAACCACCCGAGTGTCTTGTTGATCGCGCGTCGGTGTGCAGCGGCCGCCGCCTTGGGCACCAACTTGGCAAAGTCCTGAAACGCCTGCAGGTCTGCGGCCGAAGACTGGATAGAAATCATCCCGCCGCCGGCCGAGGGTTTGAAATGGCTACCGACACTCATGGGCGTAACCTCAGGATCAAGGCGACCAGACCATCGCCGCCCGGTTCCAGCTGCAGCAGGTCGTAATCGCCACCGCCATCCAAGGCAGGCAAATCGATGCTGACCAACAGCCCGCGTACAAGGCCGTGCGAATCGCTAACACGGATCTCGAACCGAGGCTCACGCAACCCGGTGTTGAGCTTGCCGAGCTTCGGCTGCAACCAGGGCGCGGCAAACATGCCGAACACCGGTTCTTCGCGACCCTCAATCCGTGCGGTATCGCCCAGCGTTTCGAACACCACCGCATCGACCTCGGCGACCAGATCGCGAAAGCCCACGATCAGAGCTCCAGCAGGATCTGAGCGCGCGGTCGAGTGCACAAATGCAGCGGGTTGGACTGCGCCTCACCCGCCATGCCCTTGCCGAACTGCATCGGCTCGATCTTGCTGTAATACGGAAGGCCTTGGGTGTTGACTGTTTCCATGTAGTCGGCCGGTGCGAACACCGAGATGTACAGATCTGGTACACCCTCAGGGACCAGCAGCGCTTTATCGTCGTGGACGAACGACACGCCGGCGACCTTGCCACGGTAGCGCTCCCAGACAATGCCGCCGAATTCGAAGCTCTCCCGAGCGTCACCGCGCAAGGACGCAGCTTGCTGACTGTTGAGGTAGGTCTCGGTGACCGAGGGGTGAACGATCAATTTGTTCCAGAAGTGCTTTCCGCAGAACGCGCGGGAACCAGTGCTCGTCACAACACCAAGCGCGTCCTCCTGCATGTCCAGTGCCTCGACACACTGTACCCGCAGCTCCGTGCTCTCGTCGGCCAAGCCCATGGACAGTTTCTGACGCTGCACACCGAAGCGGTCGTACAGGTCCAGCAGCACTGTCGAACCATCGGCATCAAGAATCAGGCCATTCAGTGCGCCCATGCGCTGGAACTCATGGGTTGCGTCCAATTGACGGCGCGCTTTGGCCAGGCGGGTATTGACCACGTCCTGCACCGCCTGCAACTCGGTGCGGGTACCGAAGGCACGAATACCCTGGATCTCATCGGCCTTGATGGTAAAGCGTTCCGGCAGGTGCACGGTGTTGAACGGGATCAGGTTGCGCTTGCTGGCCGCAACCACCAGGCCAGAGCTACCGCGTTCACCGGCCGGTACCAGCGCCAGGGTGTCACCGTCCTTTTCGATCTGTACGGTCAGGGTGGTGATGCCTTCCTCACGGAACAGGCCCAGAGCGCTGATGCGACCCGGCAGATAGGGTTGATCGTTGAGGGCAGCAGTCAGCGCGGTAACGGTAAACGATTCGTCGTCAAAAATGGCGATCTCGGCCATGGGTACTCTCCAGAAATGAAAAAACCCGCTCAAGGCAGGTTGGGTAAACGTGACTAAAGGTCCTAGCGGACGATCAGGAAATGAGTGGCCAGCTCTTTTTCGGCCTCAGGGTCCAACCCGGTCAGGTGCACTTCGCTGACCTCCGCCAGGCGCACCACGGCACGACCACGGCGAACGATGTCCGACTCGCCCAACGGCCCGTAAAGGATCGCCACGGCAGCTTGGGTACCGTCTTCGGCAGCCGGGGTATACGGCGCAAACTCGCCCGTGGCCGTCACCAGACCGAGGACTTGTCCCGGATTCAGTGCCGGGCCGGCGGCCACGTTGATCGTTTCCCGAGAAATGTTCCCGGCGCCTTCGGACAGGAGAAACTCGCCCGCGTGGATCGGCTCTTTTTTGATGGTCATGCTCTTGCTCCTTTCGCGCCGTGCGCGGTTCCAGATTGAGCCGCTTGTCGCGAAGCCCAGATCGAGGTGGGGTCAGGTTGTTTGGCCAGCACCTTCGGTGTTGGGTCGTTGTCCAGCGGCAGGCTGTTGTCGATTTCAAAGCCCTTGCCGCTGGTGACAATCTTGTCGAACAGGCGCGCTCGAACCGCTGCAGCATCCAGACCCGCCGCGACGTATTCGGCGCTGAACTCCGGCAAGCGGGCTGCCACGCAGAGGTCATTCACCGCCTTGGCGCGGGCCAGGCCGGCCACGACGATCTCTTCGCTTTCGAGCTGGGTCGAGCTGAGCAGCGGCTCGACCAAGTTGCTGATGCCCGCCGCCGCGCAACGCTGGGTGATCATCAGGGCCAGCTTGGCTGAGTCGACTACCGGCGGCACAAGCGGCGGATCGACAACGTCCAACTCCGGATCCGCTTCCGGTGGCTCGTCGAGCTGGGCCAGCAACTCAGCCGGTGCGTGCTGGTAACGCTGCAGCACGCCACCCTGCCCGAGGCACGCCTTGACCTTGATCCCGTCGCCGACCTCATCGGCCAAGCCCAAGGCCACGGCTTCATTGGCGGTGAGCCAGGTTTCAGCAGCGACCAGCCGCCGCAGTTCGACCTCATCGATGTCCGGCGCCTTGGCCTTGTAGGCCGCGATGATCGCCTCCATCGTCTGGTCGAGAACGTCGGCCACCTTGCGAAAGCCTTCAGCGTCACCGGCCGCATAGGTCCAGGGGTTATGAATCATCAGCATGGCGTTGGCCGCGATCACGACCTTGTGTGCGCCACACACCGCCACGCTGGCGGCACTGGCGGCCAATGCATCAATCCGGCCGGTGCAGCGCTCCCCAAGACGCGACAGCGCGTTGTGCATGGCCAGCCCGTCGAATAGGTCGCCGCCAATGCTGTTGAACGCGGCGACCACCGGTGACACACCGTCATCCATGGCGCGCAGGTCCTGCACGAACTGATTGGCGGTGATGCCCCAGGCACCGATCTCGCCATAGACGAAGACTTCAATCACCCGTTCGGCGGCCTCACCGCTGGCCTGCACGGCGTACCAGGTTTTGTCCTGAACCTTGATGCGTTTGCCTACGCGGTTGTAAATGCGCGGTCGTGCTTTTTTGCTCATGATTGCTCCTTGTCGTCGGTTGTTTCGACGGCATCCAGGGTGTTGTAGTTGAGGCCCAGTGCTGTAGCCCGCGCCAGATCGGCGGCGTTTTCCTGATCGACTGTTTCGGCGTCGTAGCCGGTGCGCAGCACCATCTCGCTACGCGAGGAAAAGCCGGCCTGCACTTCCATCCGACGCGCCTGCACGTCCTGTACTGGCTGGATGTACGCCCAACCTTGCGGCACCCAACGGGTACGTAAATAGTCGCGGCGCTTCTGCGCGTAATCGCCCAGCACCAGGACACCGGACAACACGGCCATGTCCATCCAGGCAGCCCGCACCGGGCGGCAGAGCTGGTGCACGTAAACGCTGAATTGCAGTTGTTCCAGACGTCGCCGAAACTCGTTGAGCACCACCCGTAGCGCTCGGTCGTTGATCCCGCGCATGTCGCCGGTGAGGATCTCGTAAGGCGTGCCGGATCCCGCTGCTGCGGCCATCAGTTGCTGCCGCATAAAGTCCGGGTAGTTGTTGCCCGCGTCCGGCGGCTTGGAGAATTCAACCTCCTCACCTGGCCCCAGCTCCTGCATGGTGCCGGGCTCCAGTGCGACCATCGGTGTGAAGCCATCGCGATCCGGATTCAGCGGCGCGCCGGTCACTGGATCTCTGGGAACCGGTCCAGACTCCGGTGTAGGCCGCTTGATAAAACCGGCAAACAGGTTCGCCACCTCTTGACGAAACAACACCGCATCGTCGTAGTTGTCGAGACTGCGCAGACGCTTGAGCACCGGCGACAAGCGCGGCACTCCGCGCAATTGGCCGGGCTCGACGGGCTCAAAGATATGCAGCACCTGGGCGGCCGGCACACGCACCAACTGGTTGTAGCCAACGTTCAGCGAGGCCGCATCACGTGGATGCGACAGGTACATCCAATACGCCACGCGCTTGCCGCCCGGGGTGAATTCGATCCCAGCGCGGATGGTGTTGCCGCTTTTTGTGCTCTCGTATTTGTCGTGTGGGACAAACTCCGGCGCCAGGATCTGGAGTTGCAACGGAACTGCCAAGCCCTCGTCCAGGCTGCGCGGTCGCAGCCGTACAAAACATTCGCCCGAGGTTTCAACGGTGCGCGCCACCAGGGCCTGTTGGCCGTAGAAGTCGGTGCGATCATCCGCATCCGATTCATCGACCCAATCACCCCACAGTTCCTGCAGCAACTTGCGTAAAGCATCGTCATCAGTGGTCGGCCGAGGGGTGATGCCCGTACCAATTAGGTTGCTGACGCGCTTGTCGATCACATTAAAGGCATACGGGTCATTGCGGACCGCTGCCCGGGAGCGCGACCGAAGGTTGCGCAGTGCCGGGGTGTTGATGCTGTTGATCCCGTTGTCGGGAGCATCCCAGCCAGTGGAGCGGCGGCCCTCTCCGGCGCCTTCGTAACTGGCCTTAATGTTCGACGGCAACACGAATCCGTTACGGGTCAACGTCGGGAAGTATCGGGCCATTAGAGTCCTTTGCCCCCGTGAAACAACCGAACCACACGCGAGCGCGGCGCGGCTGAGTTGAGCAGCGATGAACGAATCTCTTCGCGCGCCCTGAGCAGTTCGTCGACGGTGCGGTATTCCACGGTACGGTCGGTGTAGCGCACGGTTTTTTCACCGCGAGCAATGGCCGCCTCAACCGCGTCGAGGTGCTTCTGGGTAAATGACATATCAGCGTCTCTTCAGGTAACCGCTGGTGGAGCTGCGGCGTTGAGGGGGTGTTGCTGCGGGGCGCGTTTGCACGACCGAAACAGCGGGTGGTGGTGCCGGTTGCCGAACAGGTGTTGCTGCACCAGGGCTATCGACCCGTTCACCTTGAACAGGCTTGATGCCCAAGGCTTCGTCAAACAGTCCGGACTGCGCCAAGGACTGACGCACGCGCTCCCAGTCGTGTTCCTTGTAGCGATTCAGGCCAAGGTAATGCGCCATGGCAAGGCAATACACCATCAGGTCGAGCGCTTCGTTGCGTTCGGCCTTGCCCTTGACCCATTCGATGCGCTTGTGACCACGCACGTAACGCGCGACCTTGCGCTCCGCGACGCACTGGTCGAAGAAGTCATCCGGCAGGTCGTTGGCAAAGTGCAATGCGCCCGGCCCTGACTCGAACGGGTAGCGGTTGTAGATCCAGTCCTTGGCCGTGTCGGTACCGACGAACCACAGCTCGGCGCCGTTGCGTTCGGTCTGGCCCTTCCAGGTCACGTCGACCATCGACGGCCGCTGAGCAATCACCGGCTTACCGGGTTTGCTCGCACCCTTGATGGCAAACACATTGCGCCAGCGGCGAACGCGGCAGAACTGGTAGACCTCATCGGTGTGGTGGCCCCCGGAGTCAACAGCAACCGCAAGAATGCCTAGACCGACACCGCACGGATGGCGATATTTAGCCTTGAGCAATTCGTCCAGCGCCGCCCAGGTGCGTTCATCTGCGGGATCGCCCGAGACCACCTGGTAGTCCACGACCCAGCGCTCCATGCCAACGCCCCAGCCCATGGCCATAAACTCCAGCCGGTTGGCCTGAACGTCGACGGCGCCGGTGATCATCATCACCGCCGCTGGCAGCGAGCCAAGGGTGTAGCCTTCCAACCGCGCCCGCTGCCTCAGGACGTCGGCTTTGGTCTGCTCTTGAGCCGCGTCCCACACCTTCGCCAGACGGGTGTTGTAGAACACCTGCATGGGCTCAAGATCGCCTTTTACCTGGGCCTTTTTCGCCTTCTCGTATTGCTTGGCCAGCGACCTCCAGTCCATCCAACCCAGCGGCGAATACAGCGCGTTGAGGTGGAAACCCACCGTCTCGCCGTCGCCCTCGGCATGGGCGCGCCACTCGCCTTTGGCGAGCATTTCGCCCTTGTGGTACTCATCGATCAGCACGTCACAGTCCATCCCAGACGCCGCGCACTTGTAATGCACTACGCTGAAGTCGGCCGAGTAGAGAAGGTTTTCCCACTCCAGCACCTGCATGTGACCACAATACGGGCACGGCACGTAGTAATGACGCTGGTCACTGCCGTCGAACAGATCAGAGATTCGCGAGGCCCCCTTGATCGTCGGCGAGCTGGAGAAGTAAAACTTGGCGTTGCGGCCAAAGGTACTGCCCCGGGTTTCCGCCAGCTCGATAGGGTCGCCCTCCTCGCCGATGTCGACTTCCCAGCGATCGATCTCATCGCCGTAAACGTACCGCGCCGAAAGCTCCGACAGGTTGGCGGCCGAGCCGGCGGTGGTGACGTACAACGTGCCGCCCTCGAACTCCTTGGTGTCCATCGTGTTGCGCGAATCCCGCGAGCGGTTGGCCGCCACACGTTCACGCAGCACCGGCGTAGCCTTGATCGTTTTGCCGATCCGCGAGGACACCCGCTTGGCCAGGCCGAGGCTCGGCAGCAGCGCCAGGATATTCGACGGCGCCATGTGCATCAGACCGCCGATCCAGTTCAGACCGATCTGGGTTTTCATCAACTGTGACGCGACCATGGTGATCACGCGCTTGCAGGGGTGAGCCGGCGACAGACAACGCATCGGCTCGCGGGCATACGGTGTTCGCGAGGTGCGGTATTGGCCCGGCTCAGCGGCGCCGGTGTCACGCGGGATCCGCATGTACTCATCGGCCCACTGATCGATCCAGACATCCGGGTCGGGCCGTAGCCCACGGAAATACGCCTCGCGGTACACCTCTGCACCGTCAGGAATATCCGTGGGCATAGGCTTAACTCGTGGTCAGTGCGTGTTCAAGGTCCGCTGAAGACATGCGTTCGGCGTCTTCCAGCGAGCGGCGAATCGCCGCCGTGAGGTGCTTTTCGATTTCCCAAGGGTCGGTCATCGACGCCAGTTCCGGAGCCAGTTGCGGCGGCATCCCCAGCAGTTGATCGCGCAGCATGCGACCGGCGTTGTAGGCACCGGTCTGCACCGCCGCCATGGCCACCAACGAGCCCTTGGCCTTGTGCAATTCGATCTCGGCGAGCTGCGCCAGGTTGTGCTCGCGCAATGCGCGGGCCTTCTGGAAGTCGGGGAGCTGCCCCGCAGGGGTGATCGCGAGCGGCGGCGCAGCCATTGAAGTCGGCTCGGCCTGGCTGGATAGCTGACTGTA
>NZ_JBBWCB010000063.1:0-34975 GCF_039888995.1 Pseudomonas rossensis
GAATACACCAGAACACCCGCGCTACAGCGCTACTCCCACGGTCATGCTTGAAGCGGACAAACCAACGGGTGAACAGCCGATGGAGCTGTTTATTACCGATGAGCACACCGAGTATTACTTGTCGCTATTAGGTGACGAGGGCATTCGTGGGCAATTAACAGGTTTAGGGGGCTGGGTTTTCACACTTATATTGTGTGTGGCTGTGATTTGTATGTTGGGTGGGAAATGGGAAGGAGCGTATATGATTTTGGGAAGCGGAATTCCTTTGGTTGTATTGCCATTCCTATGGGAAACCCTTCGTCCTTTACCTCTGCCAATTCTGTTTAACCGCCGCACCAGTGAAGTGTACTTCGATCATGATGGCGATCTTTACCACGCTCCGTGGGAGGGTATTTCAGCCGTGGCCAATGAGTTTCAGCTAGTTGGCACCCAAATCGGTGGCATGCAAAACGCTTCACTGGAAATTCGCATGTGGAAATTTGAAGAACCGGGAACGGCTGTGATGGTGAGCCTAGGTACCCCCTTTGGTAAATCACTGGCGATGCAAAAAGGTTTTTGGGAGTACATCCGTTCTTACATGAATAATGGCCCTTATTTCGACGAGAACGGTAATCACAGTGAGTCGGATGCATTTGTAAAAAGCCAGCTATCCGTGCGACCCAAAATGAGCGACAGCTTCAAGCAAACACTAGCGCAGTTAAAACAGGCGAAGAAGGATGCGGGTGGGAAAAACTACTTAGGCGCCAGCGATGTTGCAAAACTGATACTCGAGCCACTGCTTTACCCGCAGGACCGAATTCAAGAACTCACCTACAGTCTTGCCAAACGCCGCTCTCGCAACCTGTGGCCGAAAGTTGTCACTGAACGACTGAAGGCCGGCGGCCCCACTTCACGCCTTGTCGATCAGGAAAATGAGCAGGGTTGTGCTCTATCGAAGGAAAGTTGATCTGCTTTCTACTCGTTGGTCTGAAGCTAACAATGATGTACATCATGGAATGAGCATGTATATGAATAAGTCAAAACAACTGCGCGATAGTGCATCCATCGTAATACTTGAAGCTGACAAGCCCACTGGTGAACAACCAATAGCGCTATTTATTATCGATGAGCACAGGGAGGATTACTTAACACTGCAAGACGCAGGTGATCCGGATCGAGGGCGTCTGGCCGGTTTTTTTGGGTGGTTAGCAATCGCAATGATATGCCTGGAACTACTATTGATGCTCTACGGAATATCGGAGAGTGTCCTCATAGAATTGGGGATAACGACTCTGTTGTTTTTGGTGGTATTTCTATGGGAAGTCCGTCGCCCTTTACCACTGCCTATTGTGTTTAATCGCCGGACCCGGGAAGTGTACATCGATCACGATGGCGTTCTGTTTCACGCCTCGTGGGAGGGTCTTTGCGCCGAGGTCGACGAATTTCAGCTAGTCGGCACCCACTTAAGTGGTATGCAAAACGCTTCGCTTGAAATTCGGGTGTGGAAATTCGAACAACCGGACAAGGTATTGATGATCAGTCTCGGTGCGCCATTTGGTAAAACACTGAGGATGCAAAAAGGCTTTTGGGAGTACCTGCGCGCCTATATGAACAATGGTCCCTGGTTCGATGAACAGGGTCATCACAGCGAGTCGGATACGTTTGTAAAAAGTCAGTTGTCTATGCGACCCAAAATAAGCAACAGCTTTATGCCGACACGGATGCCAATAAAACAGGTGGGAAAGGAGGCGGGCGACGAAAACTACATAAGCGGGAGTGACGCAATAAAAATAATACTAAAGCCGATTTTCTACCCCATGGATCGAATTCAAAAACTGGTTTACAGCTTCGCTAAACATCGCTCTCACAACTTGTGGTCCCGTGTTGTCATCGAGCGTCTGAAAGCCGGCGGGCCTACTACACGACTTGTCGATTTAGAACGCGAAAAAAGTCTCGATATTTAGATGCTGTTGCTTTTCATTACCTCTAAGGCTAGCGAAGTTTGCTGTAAGTACAATTTGCAGGCGCTCATGTTAATGTGATGTCGCTGTGTGCACTATAAAACTCAAGGAAAAATTATGCGTGCGGTTTGGAATCCTTATATCGGCTTTACACACATTTCTTGGGCGTGTGTAAGTTATGCTATTACTTTTGCAGTGCTTGGGTTCATATTTTTTCCTTTCTTGTCGCTGGGGCGCTACGTGATAGGGTGGCCCATTGGGGTTTCAATACTCGTGAGTGTTGCGCTGAGTATGATTTGTAGTTTTTCAAAGCGTGATTATAAAGTTAGTATTTCAGTGGTCCCGCAAGGGTTGATGTTTCGCGATGAGGCTGTTGGTTATAAGCGGCAGGAGTTGATCCGTAGGGAGGAAATACGTTCAGTCCATGTTCGTCGAAACCCCTTTTTCAAGTCGCTTGTCATTAATCTTAAAGAGAAAAATCAACGATTTTCGTTGAGTAACGTGGCTTTGCCTGACGACTTTCTTGCGCGTATGCACGCTCACATTAATGTTGAAAACTAAGGTTGTCGCCTGATGAGTCGTGATTTTCTGCCGGTACTTCCGAGGGCTGTATGTTTGCTTAGTGGCTGTAGGAACGATCTGAATTTTCATGCAGGGGTTCTCCCTTGTGCAAGCATCAGCCTATAGTTCCGCCGTCGCTGCCAACGCGGTGACCGATCTTAGCCGGTCGAACCACAGATGAAGTCTCTCGAAATTATCCGGAGTTTTGACCCATGGCTAAGTATCACCCTCTCCAAGGCAACTTCAGCGTCAGCCCGACGTTGTTCATCGACACCGAAGCCAAAGCTTCCGATCTTCTTGAAACCGCCACACACCGCATAAAAGCCGCCCGTAATCTGCTCAACAGCGTCGTGTGTCTGTGTATAAAAGACGCCGAAGGTCACGACCTGGAGCATTTCGCCAATGCAGCCCACGTGTTGATCCAAGACGGTTGTGACGCCTTGGATGCCTTGGGCTGGAAGCTGGAAAAAGCCGTACTCTGAAGATCAGAAAGCCGCGATCATCGCGGCTTTTTTGTGCCTGTCAGTAACCGCGACGAATGCGGTTCTTGAGCTGGTCATGGAACAGATCGGCATCACTCTTGTAGGTGCCTCGAATGGATTCGCTGAAGGACTCCATTCCTAACGAGCGCTCCGACATGGCCTCTTTGCGGTAGGCATCGATGAAAAAGTCGAGATCGGTATCACCACTCAGCTTCGGCCATTTATCGAGGTACAGCGGCAGCGCGCTGGAACCGATCTTGTAAGAGCAGATCCTGCGATCACTGATGGTTGCCTCGCCGATTTCGAACGGCACCCACCAGGACATGGCGGTCTCCTGCGAAACCACCGCCAGCAAGTGCGTGCATTCGGTAATGTTGCGGGTGATGACGGCTGTAATGTCGTCGGTTTGCTGGGATTCTGTGTCCAACACGTCGAGATAGGTCTTGATGTTCGCCAGTTTCAGGCGCGCATTGATGGCCATCGCCTGGACGCGGTCGGTGTGGCGGTAACTGATAAATACAGGCATCAGAAATGTCCCTTGATCGCGAGTTCGCGGTAATAGGCGCCGAGGGCGGTGAGGCGGCAGCCGGTGGAATGGATGGCGGCGTAGTACATGTGCTCGGCGTCCACCGGTTCGATCAGGCTGTGGCGATTGCACTTTTGCAACTGGGCGAAGACTTCGCCGTGGTCCGGGTCGAACGCGGCTTCCGTAGGTTCGTAGCTGGGGTCCAGCGCAAAGACATGGCTGGGTTCCGGGAACCAGTCCTTGAGTTTGCGCAGGGTCTCTTCGGCGATCAGGGGCGTGACTTCGCGCAAGGGGACAAATTGCGAGACGTTGGTTTTGAACACCGGCCGTTGTTCCCACGCTCCCAGCGCATTGTCGACAAACGAATACACGCTGCCGGGAGTGACCTTGCCCAGCACATTGGCAGCCCCGCCGTGCAGTGCTTGTAGCAACAGCCCGGTAAAGACACCGTGACCACCACCTTCCAGCGCGACCTGTTCTTTTTTGCAGGCCGTCAGGATAGTCATGCCTTCGCCGATCATACTACTGCCGCCGCGCAACCCGCGCATGGCCGCTGCCGCGCCAGCCTGGCAGCAATCAAGAATGATGATTTTGTTCTTGATGTGGGGGGCGTTGTCCGCCCAGTTCAAAATATCGCTGATGCGTATGCCTTCTACGCCGTGTCCGAAGTCCTGGGGGATGAGCAAGCCTTCGTCGATGCTGGTATCAAACTGACCGTGGCCAGCGAAGTACAGCAGCGCCACATCACAATCGCCGGAAAACAGGCTTTGGATATGCTGCTTCATGGCCGTCAGCGAAAGGTCATCTTCGGCTGAGGTCAGCACCTTGCTGCTGAAGTTCGGCCGCCCGTTGGCGTGACGCTCCAGCACCGAGGCCATGGCCATCGCGTCGTTATTGCATCCGCTCAATGGAGAGACGTGGGCGTAATGGTTTATCCCGATGAACAATCCCTTGCGCATGGTTCAACCCGCCGCGTGAGTGCGAATGGCACTGATGATGCTGTTGGTGTTCCACGCACACTCCGCGTGTGCTGCCCGGCGCACCACGGTAGAAATCCGCTCCGCACCAAACGGCTTCACCGCAATGATCACCTTACCCATTCGCCTGGCGATCTCGATTTCCTTGTTGATCCACTTGCTGTAGGTCGAATACATCCCCGCCATGATCAGCACTGCCGAGCAGGGGCGGATTTTGTTTTCGATGGCTTCTTCCAGCTGTTTGTCGGTTTTCGCGCCGATTATCGGGTTGTCCGGCGGCACCGAAAAATTTTTGAACGTGAAGCCGGGTTTAGCGTTGAGCAGCCGCACGAGGTTGTCGTGGGCGTGGGGGTAGTTCCACGAATGGCTGATGAACAAATGATAGGTTTGCATGGGTATCCCTCGGTATCGCCAAAATGCGAAGAGGGCTCGAATGTATGCACTTGAGTGGTCGCAACAAGACCTGCACTGATAAAGAGAATTCCCCTACAAGCAGGCGTGAAGGAGCCTTACAGAAGTCTCTGACGTTTAAAGGGGAGGATATTTGTAGGACGCTACAAGCGACGCGCCGCCCCGTCAGTGCCGAGGCAGCGGGCGCGTCTGTTTAGTAGCTGGTTTCCGGCAGGCTGGCGATGATCGAGCGATAGCTGTTCATCCGTTGCTGCTGCACGCGGCCCTCTTCCAGGGCCTTGAGCAGGGCGCAACCCGGCTCGCGGTCGTGCTTGCAGTCGCGGAAGCGGCAGGTGCCGATCAAGTCGTTGAACTCGATGAAGCCGGCTTCGACGTCGGCGCGGCTGACGTGGCCCAGGCCGAACTCACGAATACCTGGGGAGTCGATCAACTCACCGCCACCGGGGAAGTGGAACAACCGCGCGGTGGTGGTGGTGTGAGTGCCCTGGCCGGACAGCTCGGACAGCGGGCCGACACGGGCTTCGACTTCAGGCAACAGGCTGTTGACCAACGAGGATTTGCCGACGCCGGACTGGCCGACGAACACGCTGATGCGCCCGTCCAGCTGTTCCTGTAGTTGCTCCATGCCGTTGCCGTGGTGCGCCGAGACTTCCAACACCGGGTAACCCAGCGTGCGGTAAACCGCCAGCAAGGCATTCAACGCCGGGGCGTTCTGCTCGTCGATCAGGTCGAACTTGTTGAGCAGCAGCAGCGGACGAATCCCTGCGTGCTCGGCGGCGACCAGATAGCGGTCGATCAGGTTCGCGTGAGGCTCGGGCAGCGGCGCGAAGACGATGACGATCATGTCGACGTTGGCGGCTACAGGCTTGAGCTGACCACGACTGTCCGGGCGGCAGAGTTCGGTTTTACGCGGCAATTGCGCCACGATCACGCCGATGCCCTGGTTGCCGGCACGCCAGACCACCTGATCACCGGTCACCAGCGCCGGCAGGTTGGCGCGCAAGTGGCAGCGGAACACCTGGCCGGCCAAATCGCCATCGAGGGCTTCGACTTCGACCTGCACACCGAAGTGCGCGATCACCAGGCCGGTCTGTTCCGGACCCAGATCGCCACCCTCAAGTGCCTCGACAGCCGAGGACTCGCGTTTGGCGGCGCGGGCAGCGCGCTCGCCCTGAATCTTTTCGATGCGCCAGTTTTGACGACGATTGAGTTGGCGTTTGGCCATGGGTGTTCCGTATCAAGAATGCAGCGATTAGGTAAAACGGCCGCGAGTTTAGCACGCCCGGCCGCCGCCCTAGGCTAAACTGCGCAGCATTGCCTAGGAGCCGACACATGCAAAACCCGCAGAATCTGATCTGGATCGACCTGGAAATGACCGGTCTGAACCCTGATACCGACGTCATCATCGAGATGGCCACCATCGTCACCGACAGTGACCTGAACACTTTGGCCGAAGGCCCGGTGATCGCCATCCACCACAGCGACGAGATCCTCGCCGGCATGGATGAGTGGAACACCCGTCAACACGGCGGCTCCGGGCTGACCCAGCGGGTGCGCGACAGCCGCATCAGCATGGCCGAAGCCGAAGCCGAAACCATCGCCTTCCTGGAAAAGTGGGTGCCGAAGGGCAAGTCGCCGATCTGTGGAAACAGCATTTGCCAGGATCGTCGCTTCCTTTATACCCACATGAAATCCCTGGAAAGCTTCTTCCACTACCGCAACCTCGACGTGTCGACCCTTAAAGAATTGGCCGCACGCTGGGCGCCGGACGTGCGCGACAGCTTCAAAAAGGGCAGCACTCACCTGGCCCTGGACGACATTCGCGAATCGATCGCCGAGCTGCAGCATTACCGCAAGCATTTCATCAAGTTCTGATGGAATTGAGGGCTGCACGGAATGTGCAATGCCCTCTTTTGGTGCCGTCTCTAAATGGCTAGACTGCGCGCCTTCTTGCAAGGACCGCCACCATGTTGCTGATGCTTTACCTGATCGCCATTACCGCTGAAGCCATGACCGGTGCCCTGTCTGCCGGCCGTCGCGGGATGGACTGGTTTGGCGTGGTGCTGATTGCCTGCGTCACGGCTTTGGGTGGGGGTTCGGTGCGTGACGTGCTGCTCGGTCACTACCCGCTGACCTGGGTCAAACACCCGGAATACCTGGTGCTGACCTCGGTGGCGGCGATGTTCACGGTGTTCGCTGCGCGCTGGATGCGGCATCTGCGCTCGCTGTTTCTGGTGCTCGACGCCGTGGGCCTGGTAGCGTTCACCCTGATCGGCTGCATGACCGCGCTGGAAATGGGCCACGGCATGCTGGTGGCTTCGGTCAGCGGTGTGATCACCGGGGTTTTCGGTGGCATCCTGCGCGACATCTTCTGCAACGACATTCCCCTGATCTTCCGCCGCGAACTCTACGCCAGCGTCTCGTTCGCTGCGGCGTGGTGCTACATGCTCTGCATTTACCTGCAATTGCCCGGCGAACAGGCGATTCTCATCACCTTGTTTGGCGGCTTCCTGTTGCGGTTACTGGCAATCCGTTTTCACTGGGAAATGCCGAAGTTCGTTTATAACGACGAAGCCTGACATCACTCGGTCCCTGTAGGAGCTGCCGCAGGCTGCGATCCTTTGACTTTGATTTTTTAGATCAAAAGATCGCAGCCTGCGGCAGCTCCTACGCCAGTCCGTGTTGTTTCAGGGCCCACTCCACATGCTCACGCACCAGCTCCGACGGGTACTCACGGCGAGCCTTCAACGCTTCCAGCACCGGAATGCTCGACGGCGCGTTCCCCAGGCCTACCGCCAGGTTTCGCAGCCAGCGCTCGTAACCCGCTCGACGTAACGGCGAACCTTCGGTACTACTGAGAAACTTCTCCTCATCCCACATGAACAGCTCTGCCAACTCCGCGTTGTCCAGGTTGTGCCGTGGCTTGAAGTCGCTTTCGCCGGACGGACGGGCGAAGCGGTTCCACGGGCAGACGATCTGGCAGTCATCGCAACCAAACACCCGATTGCCGATCAGTGGTCGCAAATCTTCCGGGATCGCGCTTTTCAGTTCGATGGTCAGGTAGGAGATGCAGCGTCGGGCGTCGAGTACATAAGGGCCGACGAAGGCGTTGGTCGGGCAGATGTCGAGGCATGCGGTGCAACGGCCGCAATGTTCGGTGCTGTGTGGCGGGTCAACCGGCAGCGGCAGGTCGACAAACAGTTCGCTGAGAAAGAAATAACTGCCAGCCTTGCGATTCAAGACCAGGGTGTTTTTGCCGATCCAACCAAGACCGGCCTGTTCCGCGATGGCTTTTTCCAGCACCGGCGCGCTGTCAACGAAAGCGCGGAAACCAAACGGGCCAATTTCGGCCTGAATTTTATCGGCCAGTTGTTGCACGCGTTTGCGGATCAATTTGTGGTAATCACGGCCCAAGGCATAACGCGAGACGTAGGCTTTTTCCGGTTGTGCCAGTCGTTTGGCCATTTCGGTGTCGCCCGGCAGGTAGTCCATGCGTAGGGAAACCACCCGAAGCGTGCCGGGCACTAGCTCTTCTGGATGTGAGCGTTTGCTGCCGTGGGCGCCCATGTAGTCCATTTCGCCGTGGTAGCCGGCCGCGAGCCAGCGCTCCAGGTGCTGCTCATGCTCGGCCAGGTCGAGGCCGCTGATGCCGACTTGCTGAAAGCCCAGCTCGCGGCCCCAGTCCTTGATGGATTGGGCGAGGGCGGGCAGGTCTGTAGTATTTGCGGGCATGAGGCGAGAGAAACCGGAGCTGAGGTGCGTATAATTCTGCCAGACATCGGAGCCCGAAGACGCATGCCGCACACTAAAGATGATTTACCCGACGCGCTGTATAGCGCCGCGCAAGTGCGAGCCCTCGATGCGAGCCTGATCGCGGCCGGCACACCGGGCTTCGAATTGATGCAGCGCGCGGCGCGGGCGACCTGGCGTGCGCTGGTCCGCCATTGGCCGACGGCGAACGAATTGAGTGTTGTGGCCGGCCACGGCAATAACGCCGGCGACGGTTATCTGGTGGCCGTGCTGGCTCGACGTGCCGGCTGGCATGTGCGGGTGTTGGCAGCCGGTGACCCCCAGCGTTTGCAGGGTGACGCGGCATTGGCCCATGCCGAGGCCGTGTCCGAAGGTGTCGCGGTTCAAGCCTGGAGCGCACAGTCCGAGTTGCGCGGTATCGTGCTGGATGCCTTGCTCGGTACCGGTCTGACGGGAGAGGTGCGAGAACCCTACGCCAGCGTGATCGCAGCGATCAATGGCAGCGGGCTGCCGGTTGCGGCAGTGGATATCCCTTCGGGGTTGTGTGCTGATACCGGCCGAATACTCGGCGCTGCGGTGCGGGCTGACCTGACCGTGACGTTCATCGGCCTGAAACTGGGTCTGTTCACCGGCGATGCCGCAGACGTGGTCGGCGAGTTGGTGTTCAACGATCTGCAGGCTTGCCGCGAGTCGTTTAATGGAGTCGCCATCAGTGCCCGTCGCCTGACGGCCAGTTCCTTGCCGCGTCTGGCGAGCCGGGCTGCAACCACCCATAAAGGCAAATTCGGCCATGTATTGCTGATCGGCGGTGATCGCGGCTTTGGCGGCGCCATCCTGCTGAGCGCGCAAAGTGCGCTGCGTAGTGGTGCGGGAATGGTGTCGGTGGCGACGCGCAGTGAGCATGTTCCGGCCGCGCTGGCGAGAATCCCCGAAGCCATGGTGCTGGGCACTTCGTCGGCCAACCAGCTGATGGAGCTGCTGCAAAAGGTTTCCGTGCTGGTTGTTGGCCCAGGCTTAGGTCAGGCTTCCTGGGGGCGCAGCCTTTTGTCGGCGGCTGCCAACGCGCCGCTGCCGCAAGTCTGGGACGCCGACGCATTGAATCTGCTGGCCACAGAGCACGTGAGCTTGCCCAAGGATTGTGTGATCACGCCGCATCCGGGCGAGGCGGCGCGCTTGTTGGGGATGAGCACTGTCGAAGTGCAGGCCGATCGTCCTGCGGCGGCTCACGCATTGAGCAAAAAATATACAGCTGTCGTGGTGCTGAAAGGCGCCGGCAGCCTGATCGCCAGCCCCGATGGGCGCCTGGCGTTGTGTCATCAGGGCCATCCGGCCATGGCCACCGCCGGTTTGGGTGATGTGCTGGCCGGTCTGGTCGGCGCGTTGCTGGCGCAAGGCATGGAGGCGTTCGACGCCGCCTGCCTGGCCGTCTGGCTGCACGCCAATGCTGGCGCTCAAGAAGGTAAATCGGGCCGTGGGCTGGCGGCCAGTGATCTGATTCCAGCCATTCGTCAGTTGTTGGAGGAGCAAGCACCGTGTCTGAAGTAACCCTGTACCTGGCTGATGAAGAGGCGATGACCGCCTTTGGCGCACGCATCGCACAAACCACCGAAGGGCACGGTCTGATTTTTCTCGAGGGAGATCTGGGCGCGGGGAAAACCACGCTGTCCCGGGGCATAATCCGTGGCTTGGGGCATGTGGGCGCGGTAAAAAGTCCGACCTTCACCTTGGTCGAACCCTACGAGATTGGCGACATCCGGGCCTTCCATTTCGACCTCTATCGCCTGGTCGATCCTGAAGAGCTGGAGTACCTCGGCATCCGCGACTACTTCGAAGACGACGCGTTGTGCCTGATCGAGTGGCCCGAAAAGGGTGCAGGCTTTTTGCCAAAGCCCGACCTGACCATTACCATTAGCCCGCAAGATGGCGGGCGTTCGCTGAAAATTTTGTCCCAGGGCTCGCGTGGCGAGTCGTGGTGTGCCGCTTTGGCATTGGAAACCAATTAAATGATGGGGTTAGGTATGCGCTTTCGCGCGATGGTAGCTGCCGTAGGATTGTTGTTTTTGGCGGTGACCGTCGACGCTGTGGCCGAGACAAAGGTCAACAGCGTTCGCCTGTGGCGGGCTCCGGACAACACACGACTGGTGTTCGACCTGAGCGGTCCTGTCCAGCACAGTGTCTTTACCCTGACCGCCCCGGATCGGCTGGTCATCGACATCAATGGCGCATCCCTGGGGGCGCCGCTGAACGTCAACAGCTCGAACACTCCGATCACCGCCATGCGCTCGGCTCAACGTACGCCGACCGACCTGCGGGTAGTCATCGACCTGAAAAAAGCCGTGACGCCGAAAAGTTTTACCCTGGCGCCAAACGCCCAGTACGGCAATCGCCTGGTGGTCGACTTGTTCGATAACGCCGCCGACGCCGCGCCAATTCCGGCGCCGACCAACGTCGCGACGGTAGCCCCGGTGCCGGTCACTCCGGTGGAGCCTGCGGTGAAGCTGCCGCCAGCCCCGGCCGGCAAGCGCGACATCATAGTGGTCATCGATGCCGGTCACGGCGGCGAAGACCCGGGTGCCTCCGGCTCTCGCGGTCAGCGTGAAAAAGACGTAGTACTGGCCATCGCCCGTGAACTGCAGCGTCAGGTCAACGGCATGAAAGGCTTCCGCGCCGAACTGACCCGCACCGGCGACTACTTCATTCCATTGCGCGGCCGTACTGAAATCGCCCGCAAGAAGGGCGCCGACCTGTTCGTCTCGATCCACGCCGACGCCGCGCCTTCGGCCGCAGCCTTCGGTGCCTCGGTGTTCGCCCTGTCTGATCGCGGTGCTACCTCGGAAACGGCCCGTTGGCTGGCCGACAGCGAAAACCGTTCCGACTTGATCGGTGGTGCCGGCAACGTCAGTCTCGACGACAAGGACCGCATGCTGGCGGGCGTGCTGCTTGACCTGTCGATGACTGCTTCCCTGACTTCCAGTCTGAACGTCGGCCAGAAGGTGCTGAGCAACATCGGCCGCGTCACGCCACTGCACAAACAGCGCGTGGAACAGGCCGGGTTCATGGTGCTGAAGTCGCCGGACATTCCATCGATCCTGGTGGAAACCGGGTTCATCTCCAACGCCAACGAAGCTTCCAAGCTTGCCGCAGCGAACCACCAGCAAGCGCTGGCGCGTTCGATCAGCAGCGGCGTGCGCCAGTTCTTCCAGCAGAATCCGCCACCGGGCACCTACATCGCCTGGCTGCGTGATTCCGGTGGGATCGCACAAGGTCCTCGTGACCATCGGGTGAGCCCCGGCGAGACGCTGGCGATGATTGCCGTGCGATATCAGGTGTCTCCGGCCACGCTGCGCAGCGCCAACAAGCTGTCGAGTGATGAGCTCAAAATCGGTCAACACTTGACCATCCCCGGCACTGAACTGGCGGCCAAAGAATGAACCAGGTGCTGACCAACACGGCTCGCATCGAGCTGCTTAGTCCGCGACTGGCGAACCAGATTGCCGCCGGTGAGGTGGTTGAGCGTCCGGCTTCGGTGATCAAGGAGCTGCTGGAAAACAGCCTCGACTCCGGCGCCAAGCGTATCGATGTCGATGTGGAGCAGGGCGGCGTCAAGCTGCTGCGGGTGCGCGACGATGGCAGCGGGATTTCTGCTGATGACTTGCCGCTGGCCTTGGCGCGCCACGCCACCAGCAAAATCCGTAACCTGGAAGACCTTGAGCAGGTCATGAGCCTCGGGTTTCGCGGTGAAGCCCTCGCCTCGATCAGCTCCGTGGCGCGTCTGACCCTCACCTCTCGCACCAAAGATGCCGATCAGGCCTGGCAGGTCGAAACCGAAGGCCGGGACATGGCGCCTCGCGTGCAACCGGCGGCCCATCCGGTGGGCACATCGGTGGAAGTGCGCGACCTGTTCTTCAACACCCCGGCACGACGCAAATTTCTCAAAACCGAAAAAACCGAATTCGATCACCTGCAAGAAGTGATCAAGCGTCTGGCCCTGGCGCGCTTCGACGTGGCGTTTCATCTGCGCCACAACGGCAAGACCATCCTCAGCCTGCATGAAGCCCATGACGACGCGGCCCGTGCCCGGCGTGTGGCGGCGATTTGCGGTTCGGGTTTCCTCGAGCAGGCCCTGCCGATCGAGATCGAGCGCAATGGCCTGCATTTGTGGGGCTGGGTCGGCTTGCCGACGTTCAACCGCAGCCAGGCAGACTTGCAGTTTTTCTTTGTGAACGGCCGTGCCGTACGCGACAAGCTGGTGGCCCACGCGGTGCGCCAGGCCTATCGCGACGTGCTGTTCAACGGTCGGCACCCGACATTCGTGCTGTTTTTCGAAGTCGATCCGGCAGGCGTTGACGTCAACGTGCACCCGACCAAGCACGAAGTGCGCTTCCGTGACGGGCGCATGGTTCATGATTTCCTCTATGGCACCCTGCACCGCGCCTTGGGCGATGTGCGGCCGGAAGATCATCTGGCCGCGCCTGTCGCGACAGCCATCGTTCGACCCACCGGCATTGATGCTGGCGAGTTCGGTCCACAGGGCGAAATGCGTCTGGCGGCCAATGCCTTGCTGGAACAGCCTCAGGCTCAGCCGTCGTTCAATACGCCGGCAGGCTCGGGCGCTGGTGCCGGTTATCAGTATCAGTACTCGCCGCGGCCTCAGTCCGGCGTGCCGGTTGCTGAGGCACAGGCAGCTTATCGCGAGTTTTTTGCACCATTGCCAGAAGCCAACGCGGTAGCGCTGCCGGCCGGGCAGGACGATGTTCCGCCGCTGGGTTATGCACTGGCGCAGCTCAAAGGCATCTACATTCTTTCGGAAAACGCCCAGGGCCTGGTGCTGGTGGACATGCATGCCGCTCACGAGCGGATCATGTACGAACGCCTGAAAATCGCCATGGCCAGCGAAGGCCTGAGCGGTCAGCCGCTGCTGGTGCCGGAGTCCCTGGCGGTCAGTCAGCGTGAAGCCGATTGCGCCGAGGAACACGTCGCGTGGTTCCAGCGCCTGGGCTTTGAGTTGCAGCGTCTGGGCCCGGAATCCCTGGCTATCCGGCAGATTCCGGCCTTGCTCAAGCAAGCTGAAGCCAATCGATTGGTCAGTGACGTCCTTGCGGACCTGATGGAGTACGGCACCAGCGACCGGATTCAGGCGCACCTGAACGAGCTGCTCGGGACCATGGCCTGCCATGGCGCGATTAGGGCGAATCGGCGTCTGGCCCTGCCGGAAATGAACGGTCTGCTGCGCGACATGGAAAACACCGAGCGCAGCGGTCAATGCAACCATGGCCGACCGACCTGGACCCAACTGGGCCTGGACGATCTGGACAAACTGTTCTTGCGCGGTCGTTGATGAACCAGCTCCCTCCTGCGATTTTCCTGATGGGGCCGACGGCCGCCGGCAAGACCGACCTGGCCATCGAACTCACCAAAGTCCTGCCTTGCGAGCTGATCAGCGTCGATTCGGCGTTGGTCTACCGTGGCATGGACATCGGCACCGCCAAGCCTTCAAAAGAGCTTCTGGCTGAATTTCCACACCGGTTGATCGATATTCTCGACCCGGCAGAGAGCTATTCGGCCGCAGATTTCCGTCGTGATGCCCTCGAAGCCATGGCCGAAATCACCGCGCGGGGCAAAATTCCGCTGCTGGTGGGCGGCACAATGCTCTATTACAAGGCTTTGGTTGAAGGTCTGGCAGACATGCCAGCGGCAGATCCGGACGTCCGCGCACAGATCGAAGAAGAAGCTGCACTCCTTGGCTGGCAAGCCCTGCACGATCAATTGGCGGTCATCGATCCGGAATCCGCTGCGCGCATTCATCCGAACGATCCACAGCGACTTAGTCGAGCGCTGGAAGTTTATCGCGTCAGTGGTCAGAGCATGACTGCGCTAAGGTTGCGACAATCTGCGCAAAGTACTGAAGCAGCCGCCTCGGGACTGCAACAATTGCCCTATACTGTCGCGAACTTGGCCATTGCTCCGGCAAATCGCCAGGTATTGCACGAGCGAATTAAACAAAGATTCACGAATATGTTGGAACAGGGATTCATTGACGAGGTCGTAGCCCTGCGTAAGCGAAGTGACCTGCATGCCGGGTTGCCGTCTATACGTGCAGTAGGCTACCGACAAGTCTGGGACTACCTGGATGGCAAGCTGACGCAAGCCGAGATGCAGGAGCGTGGAATCATTGCCACGCGCCAATTGGCGAAGCGCCAGTTCACCTGGCTGCGCAGTTGGGCTGATTTACACTGGTTGGACAGCCTGGATTGCGACAATCTGCCGCGCGCCTTGAAATACCTGGGGACCATCTCCATATTGAGCTGAGTCCTTGCAATTGCCGTCTATCCTTGGGGGTCTGACGGCCACAAGCCATCTGTTTACCTATTTTTTATATTGAATCCTTAAAGGAGTGCGGCACATGTCAAAAGGGCATTCGCTACAAGACCCTTACTTGAATACTTTACGTAAAGAGAAAGTGGGGGTTTCCATCTACCTGGTCAACGGGATCAAACTGCAAGGCACGATCGAGTCTTTCGACCAGTTCGTTATCCTGCTGAAAAACACCGTCAGCCAGATGGTTTACAAACACGCTATTTCTACAGTGGTGCCGGTTCGTCCAATTCGTCTGCCTAGCGCAACCGAATCCGAAGCAGGTGACGCTGAGCCAGGTAACGCCTGATAGGAGTCTCCTTTGTTCTTTGAGCGCCACGGTGGTGGTGAGCGAGTAATCCTCGTTCACTTGGATGGACAGGACCCTGAGGCGCGCGAAGATCCGCAGGAGTTTCAGGAACTGGCTAATTCGGCGGGCGCCGAGACCGTTGCGTTTTTTAACGTGCCGCGTCATCGGCCAACCGCCAAATTCCTCATTGGCAGTGGCAAGGTCGAGGAACTACGCGACCTGGTCAAGGCCGAAGAGGCCGATCTGGTGATTTTCAATCACATCCTCACGCCCAGTCAGGAACGTAACCTCGAACGTGTTTTCGAGTGTCGCGTGATCGACCGCACCGGTCTGATTCTCGATATTTTCGCCCAACGCGCCCGTACCCATGAAGGCAAGCTCCAGGTAGAGCTGGCCCAGCTTGACCACATGAGCACCCGGCTGGTTCGTGGCTGGACTCACCTTGAACGCCAAGGTGGCGGTATCGGCATGCGTGGCCCGGGTGAAACCCAATTGGAAACCGACCGCCGTTTGCTGCGGGTTCGCCTGCGACAGATCAAGGGCCGACTGGAAAAAGTGCGCAGTCAGCGCGAACAGTCGCGACGCGGTCGTTCGCGTGCGGATATTCCTACCGTGTCCCTGGTGGGGTATACCAACGCCGGCAAATCCACGCTCTTCAATAACGTGACGAAATCCGACGTGTACGCGGCTGACCAGTTGTTTGCCACGCTGGACCCGACCTTGCGCCGTATGGAACTCGACGATCTGGGGCCGATTGTCCTGGCCGACACGGTGGGTTTCATACGCCACTTGCCCCACAAACTGGTCGAGGCGTTTCGGTCTACGCTCGAAGAGTCGAGCAACTCGGACCTGCTGTTGCACGTGATCGATGCGGCCGAACCGGATCGCATGTTGCAGATAGAGCAGGTGATGGTGGTGCTGGGCGAGATTGGTGCCCAGGACTTGCCGATACTCGAGGTCTATAACAAACTCGATTTGCTTGAAGGCGTTGAGCCACAAATCCAGCGCGACGAAAACGGCAAGCCCCAACGGGTCTGGCTGTCGGCGCGTGATGGCAGTGGTCTGGAATTGCTTGAGCAAGCCATTGCCGAGTTGCTGGGCGGTGATTTGTTTGTTGGCACCTTGCGCTTGCCGCAACGTTTTGCTCGACTGCGTGCGCAGTTTTTCGAACTCGGTGCGGTGCAGAAAGAAGAACACGACGAGGAAGGCATCAGCCTGCTGGCCGTACGTTTGCCACGGATCGAGTTGAATCGACTGGTGAGCCGCGAAGGATTGCAGCCGATGGATTTCATCGAGCAACACACTTTGCAATAAAAGCCTGAGAAAGCGGTTGTGCCGCGGTGACAGGCATTCTGTAGCATTGGTCGGCGCGCCGTGGGTGCGTCTTTGCTTTATCAGATGGAGAGCGCTATGGCTTGGAATGAGCCGGGTGGCAACTCGAATAATCAGGATCCTTGGGGTGGCAAACGCCGCAATAACGGCGACCGCAAGGGACCACCGGATCTCGACGAGGCCTTCCGAAAGCTGCAGGAAAGCCTGAACGGGTTGTTCGGTGGTGGTAAGAAACGCGGTGATGACGGTGGCGGTTCGGGCAGGAGTAGCGGCTTCGGCGGTCTGCTCGGCATCGGCCTGGTCGTGTTGGCGGCCGTATGGCTGTACAGCGCGGTCTATGTAGTCGACGAGCAGGAGCAAGCCGTGGTGCTGCGCTTCGGCAAGTACTACGAAACTGTCGGCCCGGGTCTGAACATCTATTTCCCGCCGCTTGATCGCAAGTACCTGGAAAACGTCACGCGTGAGCGTGCCTATACCAAGCAGGGTCAAATGCTCACTGAAGACGAAAACATCGTCGAAGTGCCGCTGACCGTGCAGTACAAGATCAGCAACCTGCAGGACTTCGTGCTGAGCGTTGATCAGCCGGAAATCAGCCTTCAGCACGCGACCGAAAGTGCCTTGCGCCATGTGGTGGGTTCCACCGCGATGGATCAAGTGCTGACCGAAGGTCGTGAATTGATGGCCAGCGAAATCAAGGAGCGTCTGCAACGCTTCATGGATACCTATCGCACCGGTATCACCGTCACTCAGGTCAACGTACAGAGCGCAGCGGCACCGCGTGAAGTGCAGGAAGCCTTCGATGACGTGATCCGCGCCCGTGAAGACGAGCAGCGTTCGCGCAACCAGGCTGAAACCTATGCCAACGGCGTCGTGCCGGAAGCCCGTGGTCAGGCCCAGCGCATCATCGAAGATGCCAATGGTTACCGTGACGAAACCGTCTCGCGCGCCAAGGGTGAGGCCGATCGCTTCACCAAACTGGTGGCCGAGTACCGCAAGGCGCCTGAAGTCACCCGTGAGCGTCTGTACCTGGACACCATGCAGGAAGTCTTCAGCAACACCAGCAAGGTTCTCGTGACCGGCAACAAGAATGGCCAGAGCAATCTGCTCTACTTGCCGCTGGACAAAATGGTCGAAAGTGGTCGCAGCACCAGCACTCAGGTGACCGGCGCGGCAGCCACCAGCAATGAAGCGAATGCGCGTGCGGCTGCTGATCTGCAGCAACAGCCATCTCGCACCAGGGAGAGTCGCTGATGAGCAATAAATCGCTGATCGCCCTTATTGTCGGCGTCGTCGTGGCGATCGCTGCCTGGAACTGCTTCTACATCGTGGCTCAGACCGAGCGTGCGGTGCTGCTGCAGTTCGGTCGTGTGGTCCAGGCTGATGTTCAGCCGGGCCTGCATGTGAAAGTGCCTTACGTTAACCAGGTGCGCAAATTCGACGCACGCCTGATGACGCTGGATGCACCGACGCAACGCTTCCTGACGCTGGAAAAGAAAGCCGTCATGGTCGATGCCTACGCCAAGTGGCGCGTGAAAGATGCCGAGCGCTTCTACACCGCGACTTCCGGCCTCAAGCAGATTGCTGACGAGCGACTGTCCCGTCGTCTGGAATCGGGCCTGCGTGACCAGTTCGGTAAGCGCACGCTGCATGAAGTGGTTTCCGGTGAGCGCGATGCGCTGATGACCGATATCACGGCTTCGCTGAACAAGATGGCGGAAAAAGAGCTGGGCATCGAAGTTGTCGATGTTCGGGTCAAGGCCATCGATCTGCCGAAAGAAGTGAACCGCAGCGTGTTTGAACGCATGAGCTCCGAGCGTGAGCGTGAAGCTCGCGAGCACCGCGCCAAGGGTAACGAACTGTCAGAAGGCATTCGTGCCGACGCTGATCGTCAACGCCGCGTGTTGCTGGCTGAAGCCTATCGTGAATCCGAAGAGGTTCGCGGTGATGGTGACGCCCAGGCGGCTGCGATCTACTCCAAGGCCTACGGCCAGGATCAGGAGTTCTACGGTTTCTACCGTAGCCTGCGTGCCTACCGTGAAAGCTTCGCGAACAAATCCGACGTCATGGTCCTGGACCCAAGCAGCGACTTCTTCCGCTACCTGGAAAAAGCCAAGCCTTGATACGACGTTGACCTGAATCATCCCCCGCCTGACGGCTAACACCTCGGGCGGGGTGATCCTTTGGGAAAACGTGTGTATGATGCGGCAGCCGGGAAATTCCCGGCTTTTTTGCGTCTGCACGTTTGATTGCTGTTTTTTATGCAGGCGTCCGAGTTGAATGACTCGACAGGTTTTTCGAGGAAAGTGGTTGGCGAAGCCGATTTCAGGCTTTTCGCCCCGTTGTTCATGCGCGTGGTTTGTGCGCATGAGCCGATCATTTTCTGCTTCACTCAAGGCTCGCCCAAAGGCTTGCCGCCCGGATCATAGGGGAATGGCGTAATGGCAACGGTAGACCGCTGGCTGCTGCCAGATGGCATCGAAGAAGTACTGCCACCAGAAGCGGCGCGCATTGAAGTCGCGCGTCGTCAGGTGTTGGATCTGTTCCAGAGCTGGGGTTACGAGTTTGTCGTGACTCCCCATATCGAGTACCTGGAATCCCTGCTGACCGGCGCGGGCCAGGACCTAGATCTGCGTACCTTCAAGGTCATCGACCCGCAATCGGGTCGGCAGATGGGTTTCCGTGCCGACATTACGCCGCAAGTGGCGCGTATCGATGCGCACACCTTGCGACGCGAAGGCCCGAGCCGTCTGTGCTATGCCGGTAGCGTGCTGCACGCTCAGCCGCGCGCCTTGTCGTCCTCGCGCAGCCCGATCCAGCTGGGTGCCGAGTTGTACGGCGATGCCAGCCCGAGCAGCGACGTGGAAGTCATCAGCCTGATGTTGGCTATGCTGCAACTGGCCGATGTGCCGGATGTGCACATGGATCTCGGTCATGTTGGTATCTACCGTGGCCTGGCTCGCGCCGCCGGTTTGTCCGGTGAAGTCGAGCAACAGCTGTTCGATGCATTGCAACGTAAAGCCATCGACGAGGTCATTACCTTGACCGAAGGCTTGCCTGCGGATCTGTCGGGCATGTTGCGGGCGCTGGTCGACCTGTGTGGCGGCCGTGAAGTATTGAGCGCTGCCCGCGAGCGTCTGGCGAATGCGCCGGCGCCGGTACTGGCAGCTCTGGACGATTTGTTGGCGATTGCCGAGCGTCTGTCCACACGTTTCCCTGAGTTGCCGTTGTATTTCGACCTGGGCGAATTGCGCGGCTACCACTACCACACCGGTGTGGTGTTCGCGGTGTTCGTACCGGGTGTTGGCCAGTCCATAGCTCAGGGCGGTCGTTACGACGACATCGGTGCCGACTTCGGTCGGGCTCGTCCGGCAACCGGCTTCTCCACCGATTTGAAAACCCTGGTGACCCTGGGGCGTGCTGAGATCGAGCTACCGTCTGGCGGTATCTGGATGCCTGACAGTACGGATGCGGCACTCTGGCAGCAGGTTTGCCAGTTGCGCAGTGAGGGTCAGCGTGTCGTTCAGGCTTTGCCTGGGCAACCTTTGGCCGCCGCCCGTGAAGCGGACTGCGACCGGCAATTGATTCAGCAGAACGGGCTTTGGCAAGTATCGCCACTGGCTTCTTGAGTTTTCCTGTCGGCCGCGGCCGGCACCAAGTTTGCGCGAATGAGGACAAGTGTTATGGGTAAGAATGTCGTAGTCCTGGGCACCCAATGGGGTGATGAGGGCAAAGGCAAGATCGTTGATCTGCTGACCGAACATGCTGCCGCCGTAGTGCGCTACCAGGGTGGCCACAACGCTGGTCACACCCTGGTGATCAATGGCGAAAAAACCGTCTTGCACCTGATCCCGTCGGGCGTGCTGCGCGAAGGCGTGCAGTGCCTGATCGGCAACGGCGTGGTGGTTGCACCCGACGCTCTGCTGCGGGAAATCATCAAGCTGGAAGAGAAAGGCGTACCGGTGCGCGAGCGCCTGCGTATCAGCCCGTCCTGCCCGCTGATCCTGTCCTATCACGTAGCGCTGGACCAGGCGCGTGAAAAGGCCCGTGGCGAGCTGAAGATCGGTACTACCGGTCGTGGCATCGGCCCGGCCTACGAAGACAAGGTTGCACGTCGTGGCCTGCGCATCGGTGACCTGTTCCACCGCGAGCGTTTCGCCGCCAAGCTGGGCGAGTTGCTGGATTACCACAACTTCGTTCTGGTCAATTACTACAAAGAGCCTGCGATCGACTTCCAGAAAACACTCGACGAGTGCATGGAATACGCCGAGCTGCTGAAGCCGATGATGCTCGACGTCACGGCTGAGCTGCACGAACTGCGTCGCGCTGGCAAAGACATCATGTTCGAAGGCGCCCAAGGCTCCCTGCTGGACATCGATCACGGTACCTACCCGTACGTCACCAGCTCCAACACCACCGCTGGCGGCATCGCTACCGGTTCGGGTTTTGGTCCGATGTACCTGGATTACATCCTCGGCATCACCAAGGCTTACACCACTCGCGTCGGTTCGGGTCCGTTCCCGACTGAGCTGTTTGATGATGTGGGTGCTTTCCTGGCCAAGCGTGGCCACGAGTTCGGTGCTACCACCGGCCGTGCCCGTCGTTGCGGCTGGTTCGATGCTGTCATCCTGCGTCGCGCTATCGACGTCAACAGCATCTCGGGCCTGTGCCTGACCAAGCTGGACGTGCTGGACGGTCTGGAAACCATCAACATCTGCGTTGGCTACAAGAACCAGGATGGTGCAGTGATCGACGCACCGACTGACGCCGACAGCTACATCGGCCTGGAGCCGGTGTACGAAGAGATGCCGGGCTGGACCGAATCCACCGTCGGTGCCAAGACCCTGGAAGAGCTGCCACAGGCTGCACGCAACTACATCAAACGCGTCGAAGAGTTGGTCGGTGCGCCGATTGACATTATTTCGACGGGCCCGGACCGCAACGAAACCATCGTTCTGCGTCACCCGTTCGCTTAATAAGTCGTTGATGTAAAACACAAAGGCCCCTTAATTGGGGCCTTTGTCGTTTCTGCCTGTCGGACGGCACGACCCTTGCTGTGAACTTCATTAAGCGCATCGCTTCTAGCGTGCCATCAATTTAATGGCGTTAAAGCAGAGGGATTCTAAGTGTCGGCCGTTCTCTCACTGTTACAAAGCCGTCTATTACGGCCTGTGTTCGTTACCCTTGGTATCGCACTGTTGGTGCAGGTGCTGGTGGCTGTCGCCCTGACTCGGAGCACAGTGACCGCACTGGAAGCCGATCTGGGTGTGCGTCTGGGTGCCGACAGTCAAAAACTCTCCGGGGAACTTGAGCAGGCAGGGCGTGAAGTCACGTCGAGCCTCGACAGCCTCTCCACCAGTACTCGTCAGCGCCTTACGGCGGGCTTGTCCTCGCGATTGAAGGACGAGCAGGCACAACTGCGTGCGACGTTGGAGAAGGATCTGAAGGACTCTGCCAATGATATGGCGCAGCTTTTGGCTTCGGTCGCACCTCGCGCCATGTGGGACAGCGACGTTCCAACCCTGTCCGAATTCGCCCGCCGGGCTCAGCGTAATCCCAACGTGTTGTTCGTGGTCTACGACGACGCGACGGGGCAGCACCTGACGCGCTACCTCAACCGCGAGAACCCGATCAACAAGGCGCTGCTAGAAAAGGGGCAGGGCGAGCGTGCCCTGGACAAGGTGCTGGATGCGGCGAAGAACGATCCGTCGGTCTATTACCTGGAAGCCTCGATCAATCCTAACGGCGTGGAAATCGGCAAGGTCTTGATGGGCGTCTCAACCGCCTCGGTGGAAACCGATTTGGCGGCCTTGGACAAACGCTTCTCGGCGCTGATTGCCAGCAGTGATCAATTGGTGGGCGACAGCCTCAAGGGCGCGGCGGCTGATAGCGCAGCCGCGATGGGCGCGCGCTTGCAGTCGGCGCAATCCACGGCCTCTGAAATGCAAGCCAACACCACCAGCACTGTTCAGGAAGCGGCGGGCACTTTGCGCTGGCGCATCGGCATGGGTCTGGCGGTGGTGGGTTTCGGTGTGTTGCTGTTGCTCGCGGTGGTGCTGGGTCGTCGGGTGGTCAATCGCTTGAAGTTGCTCATTGCTGCAATGGACGACCTGGCTGCGGGCGAGGGCGACCTGACCAAGCGTGTGCAGATCAACAGTAAGGACGAAATCGGCGACATGGCCTCGGCGGTCAATCGCTTTGTGGATAAGTTGCAACCGATCGTGCGCGAAGCGGGCGATGTGGCTCAGCGTACCGGCGTGGAGATCGGCGCCATGACCTTGCGCAATGCCGGGGCCGATAAAGCGGCGGGCATGCAGCGCGATGAAGTGGCCGAGAGCCTGCGTGCGTTGTCGCAAATGGCTGACGAAGCCCAGTCTGAAAGTCATGCCATGCAGGCAGCTTTGCAGCAAGTGGTGGATATTCGTTCGGCCACGGATGAAAACACGCGGACCTCGGCAAAAGTCGGCAGCCTGATCGAGGCGTTGGCTGGGCAGGTCGATACCGGGGCGAAAGTCATCGAGCGGCTGGCGCAGCAGAGTGAGCAGATTGAAGTGGTGTTGACGGTGATTCACGGGATCGCCGAGCAAACCAACCTGCTGGCGCTGAACGCCGCCATCGAAGCGGCGCGTGCGGGCGAGACCGGTCGCGGGTTTGCCGTGGTGGCCGATGAGGTGCGGGCGCTGGCGAGCAAGACACAGAGCTCTACCGGCGACATTCAGGCGCACATCGTTGCCTTGCAGCAAGGAGCGCGTGAGGCGGTGGCAGCGATCGGTCAGGCCGGGCGTCAGGCCAGCGAAGGTTTGCTGGTGCTGCGTGACAGTGCGCGGTTGCAGCAATCGGTGCAGGCGTCGGTCGAGCAGGTTCATGCGGCGATTGGTCTGGCAACGCAGGCAGCGGCGCATCAGGCGCAAGGCGCGCAAGCGGTGCGCGGTCGGGTTGAAACCATTCATGTGCAGGCTGAGAAAGCGGCTCAAGCGGTGGTGGAAACCACGGCCAGTGGCAAGGTGCTGGATGGGTTGGCAGCGCAGTTGAAGGCGAGTCTGGGGCAGTTCCGGGCTTAATATTTGTATTGGTTGGTCTGGCGTCATCGCGAGCAAGCTCGCTCCCACATTGGAATACGTTCCCCTGTGGGAGCGAGCTTGCTCGCGATAGCGGTCTCAGCGGCTCAAATACATCCGGGTAGTAAGCAGATAAACCGGCAACCCCGACACCAAAATCAACAACGCCGCATAAGGCGCCGCCGCCGCAAACTCCACATTCGCGGTATGCGCCCAGACTTCCGTCGCCAGCGTATTGAGTCCGGTCGGACTCAGCAGCAACGTCGCCGTCAGCTCCTTCATCGCATCCAGAAACACCAGCGCAAACGCTGCACCGAGTGCAGGGAAGATGATCGGCAACGTCACCCGGCAAAACGCACTGAAGGACGATGCACCCAGCGTGCGTGCAGCCTCTTCCAGTTGCGGCGCAGCCTTGTTCAGCGCCGTGCGAATCGGTGCCTGCGCCAGCGGCAGAAACAACAGCGCATAAGCAATCAGCAGCAGCGCAGAAGTCTGATACAGCGCCGGCACATAATGCAGGGCGAAATATACCAGCGTCAGCGCTATCACTAGTCCTGGCAGTGCATGCAGCAGATACGGCAAGCGTTCGGCCCAGATCGCCAATTGGCCTTTGTAGCGCACCACCAGCAATCCCACCGGCACTGCCAGCACCAGGCACAGCGCCGCGCCGCCCAGTGACAACGCCAAGGAGGAGAGCAGCGCCTCGCTGATCGCCGCCACCGGAAATGCTGCCGACGAACCCACTGCCAGCCAATACGCCAGCATCCCGAGCGGAATACCGCTGCCGATGATCGCCAGCGCCAGGCAATAAAGTTGTCCGGCAGCAGCCCAAGGCCCCAGCCGAACCTGTTCCGCATGCCGAGCCGCGCCCTGACCGGTACGCACGTGTCGGCCCTTGCCGCGTACGTGCAGTTCCAACCAAAGCAGTATCAGACACAGCGCCAGCAACACGGCGGAAAGCATCGCCGCATTCGCGTTACTGAATTCCAGTTCGAACTGTTGATAGATCGCGGTGGTAAAGGTTTGCAGTCCGATGATCGACAGCGCACCGAATTCCACCAGCATGTGCAGCGCGATCAACAGCGAACCGGCGAGCAGTGACGGCCAGAGCAGCGGCAGAGTGATTCTGAAAAACACGCCCCAGCGATTCTGCCCCAGTGTGCGGGCGGACTCTTCGAGGGAGGGATCGAGATTGCGCAGGGTCGCCGCGACCGGCAGAAAGATCAGCGGATACTTGGACAGGGTCATCACCAGGATCGCCCCGCCCAAGCCTTCGAAATGAGCGCTCAGCGAGACCCAGGTGAAGCTGCTGACAAATGCCGGCACCGCGAACGGTAGGCACAAAATCACACCCCACAAGCGCCGTCCGGGCAAGTTGCTGCGCTCAAGCAGCCAGGCCAGCGACAGGCCGATCACGCCGCAGGCGAGCGTCACACCGACCATCAGCGCCAAGGTGTTGCGCAGCAGGCCAAACACATAAGGACGCCACAACAAATGCAGCGCCTCAGCCCAGCCGGCCTGCCAGGTCTTGAGCCCGACATACGCCAGTGGCAACAAGCTGAGCATCACCAGCAGCAAAACCGGTAGCAACAGCCAGATCGATGGCCGCTTGCGCCGTGGCACGTAACCCCCGCGGGCGACGGGGGCGGATAACGATGCGCTCATTAGTTCAAGCCAACGTCACGTTCCAGGTCCAGGGCTTCTTCGGCATTGCCGAGGTCGGCTGGCGTGACTTTCGGTGCTTCCAGCTCGCTGAACGGCTTGAGCCCACGATCCGATTCCATGCCTTTGTGCAGTGGGTATTCGGCGGTGGTCTGGGTGATCACGCGCTGACCTTCTTCGCTGGCCATGTAAGCGAGGAATTGCTGGGCTTCTTTTGGATGTTTGCTGGATTTCAGTACGGCAGCGCTGGAAACCGTGATCAGCCCGCCGACGTCGCCGCCGGTGAAGTAATGCAGTTTCGAATCGAGCTGACCTTTTTCACGCTGCAAGGCGAACCAGTAATAGTTGTTCACCAGCACGGTGGCGACTTCGCCGTTTTCCACTGCCTTCAGAGCCACCATGTTGTTGCTGTAGGTTTTTCCGAAAGCCCGCAAGCCAGTCAGCCATTCTTCGGCCGCGTCCACTCCGTGCACTTTGATGATTGCCACGGCCTGTTCCTGGAACGCGCCGCTGGTAGGCACGAAGCCGACCTTGCCTTGCCATTTCGGATCGGAGAACTCCATGACCGACTTGGGCAGGTCTTTTTCATCGATCAGTTTCGGGTTGAAGGCGACCACGCGGACCCGTGCGGTGACACCGATCCAGGTGCCGTTGCCGGCGACGTAGTCTTTGGGCAGAACGGCTAGGGTGGCGGCATCGGTCTGCGCCAGCAGGCCTTGTTCGCCGAGCTTGTTCAGTGGTGGCGATTCTTCGGTGTAGATCACGTCGGCAGGGGAGCGATCGCCTTCTTCGACGACCTGGCTGGCGAGCTGGTTGCTGCTGCCTTTGCGCACATTGACGTGAATCCCGGTCTTGGCTTCGAAGGCTTTGGCGATGGCATCGCCGACTTCTTTGTGTTGACCGTTATAGAGAGTCAGGGAAACCGGTTCGGCGGCTTGGGTGAGGGGAGTAGCGAGTGCCAGGCCGAGCAGGGTTATGGTCAGGCCGTGGCGCAGGGTATTTCGAAACATCATTCGCAAGGTTCCTCACTGTCGCATTGCAAAAACTTGAAACAATGATAAACGATATTGTTTCTCAAGTGCGCCTTGCAGCGGGTGAGGGGTTAGGAGCTGCCGCAGGCTGCGATCTTTTGATCTTGATTGTTGGTGGAGCTGAAATTGCTGAAGATCAAAAGATCGCAGCCTTCGGCAACTCCTACACAAACCCCGGAAACGCAAAAACCCGCTTTCGCGGGTTTTTGTGAAATTTCAGATCGACTCTGAAATTTGAATTGGTGCCCAGAAGAAGACTCGAACTTCCACGACCTTGCGGTCACCAGCACCTGAAGCTGGCGTGTCTACCAATTTCACCATCTGGGCATAATCTTCAGCGTTGCCGCTGTTGATGTGGCGCACTATACGGAGAGCTTTTTGATCTGTAAACCCCTGATTTAGTTTTAATAAATCAGGGGCTTGGAATGCAAGAAACCCGCTTTCGCGGGTTTTTGTGTGAGCCTTGAAATTGATCTAATCTCAAGCTCGAAATTGGTGCCCAGAAGAAGACTCGAACTTCCACGACCTTGCGGTCACCAGCACCTGAAGCTGGCGTGTCTACCAATTTCACCATCTGGGCATTATCGACAATGCGTCTGCGTCGTCGATGGCGCGCACTATACGGAGCGTCTTTTTAACTGTAAACCCCTGAAGTCGAAAAAACCTGGAAAATTTTACCAGTGGCATTTAATTCAGCTTCGCGCTGTCGATAAAGGGCTTTAGATGGGCTGTCATAGCCTGAAATTTCCCGTTTCATTACGCCTATGCCAAACTAACCCGCATATAGACAAGGTGAAAACTCTCTAATGGCCGATTGGCAGTCCCTCGATCCCGAGGCCGCTCGTGAAGCGGAAAAATATGAAAACCCTATTCCTAGCCGCGAACTGATCCTTCAGCACCTTGCTGATCGGGGTTCGCCTGCTAACCGCGAGCAGCTGGTTGAAGAGTTTGGTCTGACCACAGAAGACCAGATCGAAGCCCTGCGGCGCCGCCTGCGCGCCATGGAGCGCGACGCTCAACTCATCTATACCCGTCGCGGCACCTATGCGCCGGTGGACAAGCTCGACCTGATCCTGGGCCGCATCAGCGGTCACCGTGACGGCTTCGGCTTCCTGGTCCCGGACGACGGCAGTGACGACCTGTTCATGAGCCCGGCGCAAATGCGTCTGGTGTTCGATGGTGATCGTGCCCTGGCCCGTGTTTCCGGCCTTGACCGTCGCGGTCGCCGCGAAGGCATGATCGTCGAAGTGGTGTCCCGTGCCCACGAGACCATCGTCGGTCGCTACTTCGAAGAGGGCGGTATTGGTTTCGTCGTTGCGGACAATCCGAAGATCCAGCAAGAAGTGCTGGTCACGCCGGGCCGTAACGCTAACGCCAAGATCGGTCAGTTCGTCGAAGTGAAGATCACTCACTGGCCGACGCCACGCTTCCAGCCGCAAGGCGACGTGGTTGAAGTCGTGGGCAACTACATGGCGCCGGGCATGGAAATCGACGTTGCCCTGCGCACGTACGACATTCCTCACGTCTGGCCTGAGGCTGTGCTGAAAGAAGCCGCCAAGCTCAAGCCGGAAGTCGAAGAGAAAGACAAAGAGAAGCGCATCGACCTGCGTCATCTGCCGTTCGTCACCATCGACGGCGAAGATGCGCGCGACTTCGATGATGCGGTCTACTGCGAAGCCAAGCCGGGCAAACTGCGCCTGTTCTCCGGCGGGTGGAAGTTGTACGTGGCGATCGCCGACGTTTCCAGCTACGTGAAAATCGGTTCGGCTCTGGATAATGAGTCCCAGGTTCGCGGCAACTCGGTGTACTTCCCCGAGCGCGTCGTGCCGATGCTGCCTGAGCAGTTGTCCAACGGCCTGTGCTCGCTGAACCCGCACGTCGATCGTCTGGCCATGGTTTGCGAGATGACCATCTCCAAGTCCGGCGAGATGACCGACTACTGCTTCTACGAAGCGGTGATTCACTCCCACGCTCGCCTGACCTACAACAAAGTCAGCGCGATGCTGGAAACGCCGAAAATCACCGAGGCGCGTCAGCTCCGTGGCGAGTACAACGACGTTCTGCCGCACCTCAAGCAGCTTTACGCGCTGTACAAAGTGCTGTTGGCCGCTCGTCACGTGCGTGGCGCGATCGATTTCGAAACGCAGGAAACCCGGATTATCTTCGGGACCGAGCGCAAGATTGCCGAAATCCGTCCGACCGTTCGTAACGATGCGCACAAGCTGATCGAGGAATGCATGCTGGCGGCCAACGTGGCCACCGCCGAATTCCTGAAAAAGCACGAAATCCCTGCGCTGTACCGCGTCCACGATGGCCCGCCACCGGAGCGTCTGGAAAAACTGCGCGCTTTCCTTGGCGAACTCGGCCTGTCCCTGCACAAAGGCAAGGACGGCCCGTCGCCGAAGGATTACCAGGCATTGCTGGCGAGCATCAAGGACCGTCCGGATTTCCATCTGATCCAGACCGTTATGCTGCGTTCGTTGAGCCAGGCGGTTTATAGCGCCGATAACCAGGGCCACTTCGGCCTGAATTACGAAGCCTATACCCACTTCACCTCGCCGATCCGCCGCTACCCGGACTTGCTCACGCACCGGGCGATTCGCAGCGTCATCCATTCGAAAATGGACACCCCGCACGTTCGCCGTGCTGGCGCGATGACCATTCCGAAAGCGCGCATCTATCCGTACGACGAAGCGATTCTGGAGCAGCTCGGCGAGCAGTGCTCGATGAGCGAGCGCCGTGCCGACGAAGCGACCCGCGACGTCGTGAACTGGCTCAAGTGCGAGTTCATGAAAGACCGTGTAGGCGAATCGTTCCCGGGTGTGATCACTGCCGTGACCGGTTTTGGTCTGTTCGTCGAGCTGACCGATATCTACGTCGAAGGCCTGGTACACGTCACCGCGCTGCCGGGCGATTACTACCACTTCGATCCTGTGCACCACCGCCTGGCCGGTGAACGTACCGGTCGCAGCTTCCGTCTTGGCGATACCGTTGAAGTGCGCGTCATGCGCGTCGACCTCGACGAGCGCAAGATCGACTTCGAGATGGCTGAAAAGACCATCAGCGCGCCGATCGGTCGCAAGAAGCGCGGGACTGAAACCGCTGCACCCGCTACCAAAACGGCCGCAGAGCCGGCCCCGGCGAAAACCGGTCGTCGTCCTGCCAAGGAAAAAGCCGTAGAAGCCTATCGCCCGAGCGATGCCGCGGCGAAAAATGCCGAATTGCGCAAAAGTCGTGAGATGAAGCAGGCGTTGCTGTCTGAAGCGAAAAGTGGCGGTAAAGCGGCGTCTGGGGGAAAGACCGGACGGTCGGTGCCTGACAAGGCTCCCGGCGGCAAGCCAGCCAAACCGAGCAAACACCGTAAAGGCCCGCCAAAAGCGGGTTCTGCTCCAGCCGCCAAAAGCGGCGGGGCGCGTAAACCGAAGGCCAAGTCATGAGTCAGTTGGAAAAGATCTACGGCGTGCACGCTGTAGAAGCGTTGCTGCGTCACCACCCAAAACGCGTCAAGCAGATCTGGCTGGCCGAAGGCCGCAGTGATCCGCGCGTTCAAACGCTGATCGAGTTGGCGAACGAAAATCGCGTAGCCGTCGGCAACGCTGAGCGTCGCGAGCTGGATGCCTGGGTCGAAGGCGTGCACCAGGGCGTGGTGGCGGAGGTGAGTCCGAGCCAGGTCTGGGGCGAGGCGATGCTCGACGAGCTGCTCGATCGCACCGAAGGCGCGCCGCTGTTGCTGGTGCTCGACGGCGTGACCGATCCGCACAACCTCGGCGCTTGCCTGCGTTCGGCCGATGCGGCCGGCGCATTGGCGGTGATCGTGCCGAAGGACAAGTCAGCCACGCTGACCCCGACGGTGCGAAAAGTCGCCTGTGGCGCGGCGGAAGTGATTCCGCTGGTCGCCGTAACCAACCTGGCTCGCACGCTGGAAAAACTCAAGCAGCGGGGCTTGTGGGTTGTCGGTACGGCGGGCGAGGCTGAGCAGAGTTTGTATCAGCAAGACATGACCGGCCCGACCATCCTGATCATGGGCGCTGAAGGCAGCGGCATGCGTCGCCTGACTCGCGATCTTTGCGACTACCTGGTGCGCCTGCCGATGGCCGGCAGTGTCAGCAGTCTCAACGTATCCGTGGCGACCGGCGTCTGCCTGTTCGAGGCACTGCGCCAACGCGGCGTCAAAGCTGCGACGACCACCAAAAAGTCTTAAGTCAGTTGTAATCCCTGTGGGAGCGAGCCTGCTCGCGAAAGCGGAGTAGCATTCAGCATCAATGTTGAATGTTATATCCACATCGCGAGCAAGCTCGCTCCCACAGTAGTTTGTGGTGAGGCAAAATTTGGCGTGTGGACGAACTGTTCAAATAATCACCAATTGCCTTGCACCTCTTCTGTCCCTTCTCTATAATTGCGCCCCTTGCTGTGACGGCAGGCACGCATGTGTCTATCGCAAGCAAGTCCATAAGTGTCATTCACTCCTTGTCTGACCGCTTTTGAGCGGCAGGCTACAACCCGTAAGGAGCATTCATGCGTCATTACGAAATCATTTTTTTGGTCCACCCGGATCAAAGCGAGCAAGTCGGCGGCATGGTAGAGCGTTACACCAAGCTGATCGAAGAAGACGGCGGCAAAATCCACCGTCTGGAAGATTGGGGCCGTCGTCAACTGGCCTACGCAATCAACAATGTTCACAAGGCTCACTACGTGATGCTGAACGTTGAGTGCACTGGCAAGGCTCTGGCCGAGCTGGAAGACAACTTCCGCTACAACGATGCAGTGATCCGTAACCTGGTCATCCGTCGCGAAGAAGCCGTTACCGGCCAATCCGAGATGCTCAAGGCTGAAGAAAACCGCAGTGAGCGCCGTGAGCGTCGCGACCGTCCTGAGCACGAAGGCGCTGAAAGCGCTGATAGTGATGACAGCGACAACAGCGATAACGCTGACGAGTAATCCACGGACCTTTTGAGGAGCCTATTACATGGCACGTTTCTTCCGTCGTCGTAAATTCTGCCGCTTCACCGCTGAAGACGTGAAAGAGATCGATTACAAAGATCTCAACACTCTGAAAGCTTATGTATCCGAGACCGGCAAAATCGTTCCAAGCCGCATCACCGGTACCAAAGCACGTTATCAGCGTCAGCTGGCCACCGCTATCAAGCGCGCCCGCTTCCTGGCCCTGCTGGCCTACACCGACAGCCACGGCCGCTGAGACCGGGCAGTCGACACGTAGCAAAGGATTGAAAGCATGCGTGCCATAGCTGAGTTCATCATGCGCGGCCGTATGCAGGCCACTCTCGTAGTGGCCGGATGCGCAACATTGCCGCTGTTGTATTGGTTGGGTGCTGCCGCTGGTTGCCTTGTGCTCCTGCGGCGCGGATTGAAGGACGCCCTGGGCGTTCTTGCTCTGGGACTGCTGCCGGCGTTGATCTGGTGGCTTTACTCCGATGACCCACGGGCACTTCTGGTGCTGCTGGGGTCTTGGAGCCTTGCGTTGGTTTTGCGCGCAAGCGAGTCCTGGAACCGCGTGCTGCTGGTCAGCATAGCGATGGGAGTGGTGTTTTCAGTGGTGCTGGGGACGGCTTTTGGTCCTCAAATCGAGATGTTGGCGCAGGCTTTGATAAAAGTCATGCCGTCGCTACTCGGTGATGTCTACCAGAAGTTGTCGGTAGACGAGCAGGCGCATTTTGCGTCCCTGATCGCACCGGTCCTGACCGGCCTGATTGCGGCCTTATTGCAAATCGTCAGTGTGCTGAGCCTGCTTGTCGGGCGCTACTGGCAGGCGTTGTTGTACAACCCGGGTGGTTTTGGTCGCGAGTTTCGCGCCATCCGATTCCCGCTGGGGCTGGCGATGTTACTGCTGGCGTTCATGCTTCTGGGGCCTAACATCGGTCCGCAGATGGCCATGTTGACGCCGTTGTGCAGTGTACCGCTGGTGTTCGCCGGGCTGGCCCTGATTCACGGGCTGGTGGCGCAAAAGCGACTGGCCAGGTTCTGGCTGGTGGGGTTGTACGTCACGCTGTTGCTGTTCATGCAGCTGATCTATCCGTTGCTGGTGGTCTTGGCCATCGTCGACAGCCTGATTGATTTTCGCGGTCGTTCGACGCCGAAAGACGTCGATAGCGCGAACGGTGAAGGTTAAAAGTTAAGAGGATTTTCACATGCAACTGATCCTTCTGGAAAAAGTCACCAACCTGGGCAACCTGGGTGACAAAGTGAACGTTAAGGCTGGTTACGGTCGTAACTACCTGCTGCCTTACGGCAAAGCTACCGCTGCGACCGCTGCCAACCTGGCCGCGTTCGAAGAGCGTCGCGCTGAGCTGGAAAAAGCCGCAGCAGACCGTAAAACTTCGGCTGAAAGCCGTGCCGCCCAACTGGCTGAGCTGGAAGTGACTATCACTGCCACTGCCGGTGACGAAGGCAAGCTGTTCGGTTCGATCGGTACTCACGACATCGCTGATGCACTGACCGCCTCTGGCGTTGAAGTTGCAAAAAGCGAAGTTCGTCTGCCGAACGGCACCATCCGCAACGTAGGCGAATTCGACGTAGCCGTGCACCTGCACGCCGAAGTTGAAGCCACCGTACGCGTTGTCGTGGTAGCAGCTTAAGCAGCACTTGTCGGCTGGCACCCTCGGGTGCTTGCCGGTAACATCGGGCACGATCCTGTTTACAGGTCGTGCCCTTTGTCTTTCTGCAGTTCCTGATTTTCACAAAACTATTCAAGTGGCCATGAACGATATCTCCGCTCCTGAGCAATACGATCTGCAAACCGCTGCCCTGAAGGTGCCGCCGCATTCCATCGAGGCCGAACAGGCTGTGCTCGGTGGTTTGATGCTGGACAACAACGCCTGGGAACGCGTGCTTGATCAGGTGTCGGACGGCGATTTCTATCGACATGACCACCGCCTGATCTTCCGTGCGATCGCCAAGCTCGCCGACCAGAACTCGCCGATCGACGTCGTGACCCTTGCCGAGCAATTGGACAAGGAAGGTCAGACCTCGCAAGTCGGCGGCCTCGGATACCTTGGCGAACTGGCAAAAAACACGCCGTCCGTCGCCAACATCAAGGCTTATGCCCAGATTGTCCGCGCGCGGGCGACCTTGCGCCAACTGATCGGCATCGCCACCGAAATCGCCGACAGCGCCTTCAACCCGGAAGGCCGCTCGGCTGAAGAGATTCTCGACGAAGCCGAACGGCAGATTTTCCAGATCGCTGAGGCCCGGCCAAAAACCGGCGGCCCGGTGAGCGTGAATGACCTGTTGACCAAGGCCATCGACCGTATCGATACGCTGTTCAACACTGACAACGCGATTACGGGCCTCTCTACCGGTTATACCGATCTCGACGGCATGACCAGCGGCTTGCAGCCGTCCGACCTGATCATCGTCGCCGGCCGTCCATCCATGGGTAAAACCACTTTTGCGATGAACCTGGTGGAAAACGCCGTGCTGCGCAGCGACAAATGCGTATTGGTTTACTCGCTGGAGATGCCAGGCGAATCGCTGATCATGCGTATGTTGTCGTCCCTCGGCCGGATCGATCAGACCAAGGTTCGTGCCGGTCGCCTGGAAGACGACGATTGGCCGCGCCTGACATCGGCGGTCAACTTGCTCAACGACCGCAAGCTGTTCATCGACGATACGGCCGGAATCAGCCCCTCGGAGATGCGTGCGCGGACCCGGCGTCTGGTGCGTGAACACGGCGATGTTGGCCTGATCATGATCGACTACCTGCAGTTGATGCAGATCCCGGGTTCGAGCGGCGACAACCGGACCAACGAGATTTCTGAAATCTCCCGCTCCTTGAAGGCCCTGGCCAAGGAATTCAACTGCCCGGTGGTGGCGCTGTCCCAGCTCAACCGCTCCCTGGAGCAACGACCGAACAAACGCCCGATCAACTCCGACTTGCGGGAATCCGGAGCGATCGAGCAGGATGCTGACGTGATCATGTTCGTGTACCGGGACGAGGTGTATCACCCGGAAACCGAACACAAAGGCATCGCCGAGATCATCATCGGCAAGCAGCGGAACGGCCCGATCGGTACGTCACGACTGGCGTTCATCGGTAAGTACACCCGCTTCGAAAACCTGGCGCCGGGCAGCTACAACTTCGACGACGAGTAACGTCGAGGGTGTCGACGGTTGATAGCTTTGTTTCAGGCGAACAGGTCTCTGATCGTTTGCTCGGCGTAGCCATAATTCCAGCGTAGCTCGTTGTCGACGGGAATGTCGTCAATGGCAAAGAGTGCATACAGCAGGTATTTTTCCTTGCCCCCGCCTTGGGCTTGAACCTCCACATCAAACGGCACGGCTTCGACGTTGTAACCCGTTGTTGCCTGTCGTGCCGGCTTGCCCTGTTCGTACTCGAAGAGGGTATTCATTCGGGACAGCACATTGTCTCCGGACAACAGAATGGGAGGGGGGCTGGCGTGGGTGGACAGTTTCCCAGGCAGTACATTGATGAGGAACGGGTCCTGTCTGGCGCGACCGACATAACCGTGTATCAATCCTCCACCATAAACCCCAAGAATCTCCCCTTTAACCAGCGGCTTTTTGCTGCTCACCATGTCTTGCCCGATCAAGGTCCTTTCCTCAGGCA
>NZ_JBBWCB010000064.1:0-33272 GCF_039888995.1 Pseudomonas rossensis
GAGCAGATCACCGGCGTCAGCCGCGAGAAAGCGATCCAGATTGCCCGTGAGTTCGCCGACAACGCCGACAAGACCAAGGGCCGCTCGATGATCATCGTCGGCGCGGCGATGAACCACTGGTACCACATGGACATGAACTACCGCGGGCTGATCAACATGCTCATGCTCTGCGGGTGTGTCGGTCAGACCGGTGGCGGTTGGGCGCACTACGTTGGCCAGGAAAAACTCCGTCCGCAATGCGGCTGGCTGCCCCTGGCGTTCGGCCTGGACTGGAACCGTCCGCCTCGCCAAATGAACGGCACCAGCTTCTTCTACGCCCACAGTTCGCAGTGGCGTCACGAGAAAATGAGCATGCACGACGTGCTCTCGCCATTGGCCGATAAATCACAATTCCCTGAGCATGCGCTGGACTACAACATCCGCGCCGAACGCGCCGGCTGGTTGCCCAGCGCACCGCAACTCAACACTAACCCTTTGCACATTTGCCGCGACGCGGCTGCGGCCGGCATGGACCCGAAAGACTACGTGGTCAAGTCGCTGCAGGACGGTTCGCTGCGCTTCTCCTGCGAACAGCCGGACAGCCCGGTCAACTTCCCGCGCAACATGTTTATCTGGCGTTCCAACCTGCTGGGCTCCTCGGGCAAAGGCCACGAGTACATGCTCAAGTACCTGCTGGGCACCAAAAACGGGGTGATGAACGAAGACATCGGACAGGTCGGCGATTGCAAACCCGAAGAAGCCGAATGGGTGGACGAGGGCGCTATCGGCAAACTCGATCTGGTCACCACGCTGGACTTCCGCATGTCTTCGACCTGCGTCTATTCCGACATCGTGTTGCCGACCGCAACCTGGTACGAAAAAGACGACATGAACACCTCGGACATGCACCCGTTCATTCACCCGTTGTCGGCCGCCATCGATCCGGCGTGGGAATCGCGTTCCGACTGGGAAATCTACAAAGGTATCGCCAAGGCGTTTTCCAGCATGTCCGAAGGGCATCTGGGTGTTGAAAAGGATCTGGTGACCATCCCGCTGATGCACGACAGCGTCGGCGAACTGGCCCAACCGTTTGGCGGCACCGACTGGAAAAGCGACGGCGTGGCACCGGTGCCGGGCAAGAACGCACCGAACCTGCATGTGGTGGAGCGTGACTACCCGAACATCTACAAACAGTTCTCGTCCCTCGGGCCATTGCTGGAGAAACACGGCAACGGCGGCAAAGGCATCAACTGGAACACCGAAGCCGAAGTGAAGTTCCTCGGAGAACTCAATCACAAAGAAGGCGATGCCGGTATCAGCCAGGGTCGGCCGAAAATCGACACCGCGATTGATGCCGCTGAAGTGATTCTGTCGCTGGCACCGGAAACCAACGGCCAGGTTGCCGTGAAGGCCTGGGCCGCGCTGTCGGAATTCACCGGCATCGACCACAGCCACCTGGCGCTGTCCAAGGCCCATGAGGCGATTCGTTTCCGCGACATTCAGGCACAGCCGCGCAAGATCATTTCCAGCCCGACCTGGTCGGGGCTCGAAGACGATCACGTCAGCTACAACGCCGGCTACACCAACGTTCACGAAGGGATCCCATGGCGCACCATCACCGGTCGCCAGCAGTTCTATCAGGATCACCCGTGGATGCAGGCGTTCGGCGAGCAACTGATGAGTTATCGCCCGCCCGTCAACACCCGCACCATCGAAGGGGTGAAAGGCAAGCGCAGCAACGGCCACAAGGAAATCGTCCTGAACTGGATCACCCCGCACCAGAAATGGGGCATCCACAGCACCTACAGCGACAACCTGCTGATGCTCACCCTCAGCCGTGGCGGGCCGATTGTCTGGCTCTCGGAGAACGACGCGAAAAGCGCCGGTATCGAGGACAACGACTGGATCGAGTGCTTCAACATCAACGGTGCACTGACTGCCCGGGCGGTGGTCAGCCAACGGGTCAAGGACGGCATGGTGATGATGTACCACGCCCAGGAACGGATCGTGAACGTGCCAGGTTCGGAAACCACCAAGACCCGTGGCGGCCACCACAACTCGGTCACCCGGGTAGTGCTCAAGCCGACCCACATGATTGGCGGCTACGCCCAGCAAGCCTACGGTTTCAACTATTACGGCACGGTCGGTTGCAACCGCGACGAATTCGTCGTGGTGCGCAAAATGTCCAAAGTCGACTGGCTCGATGGTTCAAGTGGCGATGACCTGCCGCGTCCACTGCCGACCGATATTGAGGAGAACTGAGATGAAGATTCGCTCACAAATCGGCATGGTTCTTAACCTGGACAAATGCATCGGTTGCCACACCTGTTCGATCACCTGCAAAAACGTCTGGACCAGCCGCGAAGGCATGGAATACGCATGGTTCAACAACGTCGAATCGAAACCCGGGATCGGCTACCCGAAAGAATGGGAAAACCAGGACAAGTGGAAGGGCGGCTGGATCCGCAATGCCAACGGCACGATCAACCCGCGCATCGGCGGTAAATTCCGCGTGTTGGCGAACATTTTCGCCAACCCGGACCTGCCGAGCCTCGACGACTATTACGAACCCTTCGACTTCGACTACCAGCACCTGCATACCGCGCCGTTGGGCGAGCATCAACCCACCGCGCGTCCGCGTTCGCTGATCTCCGGCAAGCGCATGGAGAAAATCGAGTGGGGCCCGAACTGGGAGGAAATCCTCGGCACCGAATTCGCCAAGCGCCGCAAGGACAAGAACTTCGACAAGATCCAGGCGGACATTTACGGCGAGTACGAAAACACCTTCATGATGTATTTGCCGCGCCTCTGCGAGCACTGCCTCAACCCGACGTGCGCCGCGGCTTGCCCGAGCGGGGCGATCTACAAGCGTGAAGAAGACGGCATCGTCCTGATCGACCAGGAGAAATGCCGTGGCTGGCGGATGTGCATCAGCGGCTGCCCGTACAAGAAGATCTATTTCAACTGGAAAAGCGGCAAGTCCGAGAAATGCATCTTCTGCTACCCGCGTATCGAAGCCGGGATGCCGACCGTTTGCGCGGAAACCTGCGTCGGGCGCATCCGCTACCTCGGTGTGCTGCTGTATGACGCCGACCGCATCAGCGAAGTGGCCAGCACCGCCAATGAGCAGGATCTGTACGAGAAGCAGCTGGAAATCTTCCTCGATCCAAATGACCCGGCCGTGATCCGTCAGGCCCTGGAAGACGGTGTACCGCAGTCGGTGATCGATTCAGCCCAACGTTCCCCGGTCTACAAAATGGCCGTGGACTGGAAACTCGCACTGCCGCTGCACCCGGAATACCGCACCTTGCCGATGGTTTGGTACGTACCGCCGCTGTCGCCGATCCAGAACGCTGCCACTGCCGGCACTGTCGGTATGAACGGGGTCATCCCGGATGTCGACAGCCTGCGTATTCCACTGAAGTACCTGGCGAACCTGCTGACCGCGGGCGATGAAAAACCGGTCAAGCGTGCGCTTAAACGCTTGCTGGCGATGCGCGCCTACAAACGTTCCGAGCAAGTCGACGGCGTTCAGGACCTGCAAGTGCTGGCGGATGTCGGCTTGAGCGTGGCCCAGGTCGAGGAGATGTATCGCTACCTGGCGATTGCCAACTATGAAGACCGTTTTGTCGTACCTAGCGCCCATCGTGAAGACGCCATGAGCGACGCCTTCGCCGAGCGTTCCGGCTGCGGCTTCAGTTTCGGCAGTGGCTGCAGCGGCAGTTCCGACACCAACATGTTCGGCGCCAAGAAAGCCAACCGTCGCGACATCCTGAAAACCGTCCAGTTGTGGGAGGAATGAGCATGCAAATTCTCAAAGTGATTTCGCTGCTGCTCGATTATCCGACCGAGACACTGATTGGCGGTCGCGACGAACTGGAGCAAGCGATCATCCAGTCACGGGAAATCAGCCCGACGCAGCGCGGTGCGTTGTTCGAATTGCTCGAGCTGATCTGCGCCAATGACCTGATGGACGGGCAGGAGCACTACGGTGCGCTGTTCGGTCGGGGGCGCTCGCTGTCGCTGCTGTTGTTCGAGCATGTGCACGGTGAATCCCGCGACCGTGGCCAGGCCATGGTCGACATGATGGCGCAATACGAAGAAGCCGGTTTTGCCATCGGCGTCAAAGAGCTGCCCGATTACATCCCGCTGTACCTGGAGTTCCTGTCCACCCGCGAAGACATCGAGGCCCGCGAGGGCCTGGCGGATGTTTCGCACTTGCTGGCCTTGCTCGCCGCACGTCTGGAAGAGCGCGAAAGCGCCTATGCCAGTTGCTTCCGGGCGCTGCTGCAAATTGCCGGGGCCGAGCCCCATCAGGCGGTTGCCGACCTGCGGGCGCAAGTCGCGGCGGAACCTCGTGACGATTCCCTCGAAGCCCTCGACAAGATTTGGGAAGAGGAGGCCGTGGACTTTCTCCAGGCCGAACAGCAGGACCGTTGCAGTGGACTGCCAAGCGCACCGGGCAAGGCCCGTGAGGAAAGCGCAGTGCCATTGCACTGGGTGGATTTTCAGCATGAAGGGTTGGCCGCCGTGCCAGCCAAGGAGGTAGGCAATGTCTAAATGGAACCTGTTGTTGTTCGGGGTCTATCCCTACGTCGCCCTGGCGATTTGCCTGATCGGAAGTTGGGCCCGCTTCGACCTGTCGCAATACAGCTGGAAAGCAGGTTCGAGCCAGATGCTCAACCAACGCGGCATGCGCGTGGCGAGCAACTTCTTCCACATCGGTGTGTTGTTCGTGCTGGCCGGACACTTTGTCGGCCTGCTGACCCCGGCGTCGATTTATCACCACGTGATCAGCACTGAGAACAAGCAGTTGCTGGCAATGGTCTCGGGCGGGTTCTTCGGCCTGTTGTGCCTGATCGGCCTGCTGATGCTGGTTAACCGGCGGCTCAGCGATCCTCGGGTACGTGCCACCTCCAGTCCTTCGGACATCCTGATACTGCTGGTGCTGCTGGCGCAATTGCTGCTCGGTCTGCTGACCATCGTCGCGTCCACCGGGCATATGGACGGCTCGGTGATGGTGATGCTTGCCGATTGGGCGCAGAACACCGTGCTGTTGCGTCCGGTGGAAGCGGCGGCGGCCATCGCGCCGGTCGGGCTGATCTACAAGTTGCATGTGTTTCTCGGTTTGACCCTGTTTGTGCTGTTCCCCTTCACTCGTCTCGTACACATGATCAGCGCACCGATCTGGTACCTGGGGCGTCGTTATCAAATCGTTCGTCAGAAGTACTGAGGAGACAATCATGTCAGGTGGATGTGGATGTGGTGGCGGTAACGGGGGCAGCGGTGGCTGCGGTTCTTCAAAAAAAGCCGAGGTCGTTCTCGACATCGCACCGGTCGCACAGGCGCAGTTTGAAGCACTGCCGGTTGAGCCCGCAGGGGCCGATGACGCCCCGGCGCAGTTGATCGCCAGCAGTGAACAGGAGTGGCCGATCATCAGCGTCAACGAGGTGTCGATCACCCCGGAGGCGATGGCCCAGGAGCTGCAATATCACCCGGCCGAAAGCCGCGAGGAGGCGGTCTACCTGGCTGCCCGGGCGCTGGTGATCCGCGAGTTGTTGCAGCAGCGCATCACCGAACTCGGGGTGTCGCTGGAAGTTGGCGCCGGTGAGAACGAAGAAGAAGCGGCCACGCGCTTGCTGCTCGAACGTGAGGTGAAGGTACCGCAGTGCGACGAGGAAACCAGTCTGCGTTACTACGAAAACAATCGCGGACGCTTCCACAGCGCGCCGTTGCTGGCGGTTCGGCACATCCTGCTCGAGTGTGCGCCGGACGATGTCGAGGCCCGGGAGCTTGCGCATGTGCAGGCGGAAATCCTGTTGCAGCGCCTGGAAGAATTCCCCGGTAGTTTCGCCGAGCTGGCCGTGAAATATTCGGCCTGCCCGTCGAAGGCTCAGGGTGGTTCTTTGGGGCAGATCAGCAAGGGCCAGACCGTGCCCGAGCTGGAACGTCAGCTGTTCACTCTGGCACCGGGCCTGGCCAGCAAACCGCTGGAAAGTCGCTACGGCTGGCATGTGGTCAGTGTCGATCAGCGAATCGAAGGCATGCCGTTGCCCTATGAAGTGGTGTCGACGGCGATCCGCACGCAGTTGCAGCAAGGCGTCTGGCAGAAAGCGCTGGTGCAATACCTGCAAACGCTGATCGGTGCAGCCGATATTCGTGGCATCCACTTGCAGTGCGCCGACTCACCGCTGGTGCAGTGAGCATTGGGCTAACCGGGAGAAGTGATGAACGCTGTGATGCAGGATGGTTTTGGGCGGCAGATCGATTATCTGCGGATGTCGGTGACGGACCGCTGTGATTTTCGCTGTGTGTATTGCATGGCGAAAAACATGACGTTCCTGCCGCGGCAACAGGTGCTCACGCTGGAGGAATTGCAGCGTTTGGCGACGCTGTTCGTTGGCCTGGGCGTACGCAAAATCCGACTGACCGGCGGCGAGCCGCTGATCCGTCCCGGCATTGTCGGACTGTGCCGCAACATCGCCGCTTTGCCCGGTTTGCGTGAACTGGTGATGACCAGCAACGGCTCGCAACTGGGCCGTCTGGCCCGGCCGTTGGTCGACGCCGGGGTCAAGCGGATGAACATCAGCCTCGATAGCCTGGACGGGCAGAAGTTTCGGGCGATCACCCGTAACGGCGATCTCGACCAGGTGCTCAACGGCATTGAAGCGGCGCGGGACGCAGGGTTCGAGCGGATCAAGCTCAACTGCGTGGTGATGAAAGGACGCAACTTCGATGAAGTCCCGGCGTTGGTGCAGTACGCCATCGACCAACGCATCGACATCAGTTTCATCGAAGAAATGCCCTTGGGCGACGTCGGTCGTTCCCGGGGCGAATCGTTCTGTTCCAGCGACGAAGTGCGCACGTTGATCGCCAGCCAGCATCGGTTGCTCGACAGCACCGAAAACAGCGGCGGACCGGCGCGCTATGTGCGTCTGGAACGCCATCCAGAGACCCGGATCGGCTTCATTTCACCCAACAGCCACAATTTTTGCGGCAGCTGCAACCGGGTGCGGATGACCGTTGAAGGGAAGCTGTTGCTGTGCCTGGGACAGGACGATGCCCTGGATTTGCGCGGATTGTTGCGACGTTATCCGCTGGATGACCAACCGGTGATCAACGCGGTGCAGCGGGCGCTGCGCGGCAAGCCATTGCGCCATGATTTCAGCCCTGACGGGGAGGTGCAGATTGTGCGGTTCATGAACATGAGTGGTGGTTGAGGTGACCCGCTCGGTTTATAAAACACAGCAAATCAAATGTGGGAGCGAGCTTGCTCGCGATAGCGGTAGCCCAGTAGACATCACTGTTGAATGTGCTGCAGTCATCGCGAGCAAGCTCGCTCCCACATTGGATCTTCGCTGACCAAAATATTTTCTATCCGTCCTGCATCTGGGCGGTTTTTTTTCGCCGACAAATCTTGATGTCGATCAATTGTAGATCAGCACTTTGTCCGTAGTCTTCACCGCATGTTGTGTTTGTTTTTAATCAAACATCTATATGTAGTGTCTGGAGGCCAAATGCAGAGCACGCTGATCGCAGTAGGATGTAACCGCTTGCACAAACGCGATGGCAGTCAGGTCGCCTTCGATGCCGACAAAATCCGTCAGGCATTGATCGCCGCCGGAAAGGCGACGGGGGAGTACGGCGAGGTTGAGGTTGAAGGCTTGCTTCAGGCGGTATTGGCCAGGCTGGAAGGGTTGCCGAGGCTGCATGTCGAGCAAATCCAGGACCGTGTTGAACGGGTGTTAATGGACGCCGGTTTTTTCCTCGCCATGCGGGCCTACATCGTCTACCGCGAACAGCACGGGCGCTTGCGCCGCGACCGGCGGACCATGGTTGAAGTGGCGACCTCGATGAACGAATACCTGGACCGTGAAGACTGGCGGGTCCAGGCCAACGCCAATCAGGGTTACTCCCTGGGCGGTCTGGTGCTGAACGTGTCGGGCAAGGTCACCGCCAACTACTGGCTGGACGAGGTGTACAGCGAGGCCATCGGCCAGGCTCACCGCGAGGCGGACTTGCATGTGCACGACCTCGACATGCTCGCCGGTTACTGCGCGGGCTGGTCGCTGCGCACCCTGTTGCACGAAGGGCTCAACGGTGTGCCCGGGCGAGTCGAAGCCGGTCCGCCAAAGCACTTGAGCAGTGCCCTGGGGCAGATGGTGAATTTCCTCGGCACCCTGCAAAACGAATGGGCCGGCGCCCAGGCGTTCAGCTCGTTCGACACCTACCTGGCGCCCTATGTGCGCAAGGATCAGCTGAGTTTTCAGGAGGTGCGCCAGGCGATCCAGGAGTTCATCTACAACCTCAACGTTCCTTCGCGCTGGGGCACCCAGACGCCGTTCACCAACCTGACCTTCGACTGGGTTTGCCCGCAGGATTTGCGGGAGCAGATACCCGTCATCGGCGGTGAGGAAATGCCATTTGCCTATGGCGACCTGCAAGTCGAAATGGAGCTGCTCAACCGTGCCTACATCGAGGTGATGCAGGCTGGCGATGCGAAAGGGCGGGTGTTCACCTTTCCGATCCCGACCTACAACATTACCCACGACTTTCCATGGGACAGTGAAAACGCCGACCGTCTGTTCGAGATGACCGCGCGTTACGGCCTGCCGTATTTCCAGAACTTCCTCAATTCGGACCTGCAACCCAATCAGGTGCGCTCGATGTGCTGCCGTTTGCAGCTGGATGTCCGCGAGTTGCTCAAGCGTGGCGGAGGCTTGTTCGGCTCGGCGGAGCAGACTGGCTCACTCGGAGTCGTCACCATCAACTGCGCGCGGCTGGGCTATGTGTTCAAGGGTGATACCAGCGGTTTGTTGCAGCGTCTGGACACGCTGATGGAACTGGCGATGGAGAGCCTGGAGGTCAAGCGCAAGGTGATTCAGCACCACATGGATGCCGGTTTGTACCCGTACACCAAGCGCTACCTCGGAACCCTGCGTAACCATTTTTCCACCATCGGCCTCAACGGCATGCATGAAATGCTGCGCAACTTCACCGGCGACGAGGAGGGCATGCACACCGAGTACGGCCGGCAGTTTGCCCTGAAGATGCTCGATCATGTGCGTGCCACGTTGCTTCGTTTCCAGGAAGAAACCGGCCACATGTACAACCTCGAAGCGACGCCGGCCGAGGGCACGACCTACCGCTTCGCCAAGGAAGACCTCAAGCGCTACCCCGACATTCTCCAGGCTGGCAGCGTGCAAGCGCCGTATTACACCAACTCCTCGCAACTGCCCGTGGGCTACACCGAAGACCCCTTCGAGGCCCTGGAACTTCAAGACGAGCTGCAATGCAAGTACACCGGCGGCACGGTCTTGCACCTGTACATGGCCGAGCGGATTTCTTCGACCGAGGCCTGCAAGCAACTGGTGCGCAAAGCCCTTGGCCGCTTCCGCCTGCCATACCTGACCGTGACCCCGACCTTCTCCATCTGCCCGGTGCACGGCTACCTCGATGGCGAGCATGAGTTCTGCCCCAAGTGCGACGTAGCATTGCTGCTGCAAGAACAGAAGCTCGGCACCGTTCATTGATTTCGATCCACTCAACTGCAAGGAGCTTCACCATGACTGCATCGCAAACATTGCCCCAGGCTCAACGTCAACGCTGCGAAGTCTGGACCCGGGTAATGGGCTATCACCGCCCTGTGTCGGCGTTCAATCCGGGTAAACAGTCGGAGCACCGCGAGCGGGTGCACTTCACTGAAGGCGCGGCATTGGCCGGGCGCCAATGAGTCGAACGCTTCGGGTCGGGGGCATGGTGCCCCTGACCACTATCGACTATCCGGGACAGCTCGCCTGCGTGCTGTTTTGCCAGGGTTGCGCCTGGCGTTGTCGTTACTGCCATAACCCGCAGTTGATCCCGCCTCGTGGCAGAGACGAAGTGGATTGGCGGCGGGTGTTGGCGTTTCTGCAACGGCGTCAGGACCTGCTCGATGCGGTGGTGTTCAGTGGCGGAGAGCCGACCTTGCAAGACGGTTTGCTTGGCGCCATGGACGAGGTGCGGGCGATGGGATTTCGCATTGGTTTGCACAGCGCCGGCATCAAACCCGCCGCGTTTGCCAAGGCACTGACCGGGGCCGATTGGGTCGGTTTCGATGTCAAGGCGTTGCCCGAGGATTGCCAGGCCATCACCCGCGTCGAGGGCAGCGGAACCGCTAACTGGCGCAGCCTTGAGCATCTGCTGGCCAGCGGTGTCGACTACGAATGTCGCACCACGGTGCATTGGCATCTGTTCGAGCCGGCGCGTCTGCTGATCCTCGCCAAGCGCTTGAGCGAACTCGGCGTCAAACGCTTCGCCGTGCAGATGGTCCGCACCGAGCGGATGTTCGATCCGCTGCTGCCGAGTGTTTCGGCACAAGCCTTGCTTCCTGAGCTATGGGAGGCCATGCGCGAGTTTTTTCCAGCCTTCGTGTTACGGGGGTAACCGAGGCTGAGGTTTTACGTTTAGCGGTGACATCCATCATTAGGTTTTCAAATGCGCTGCCAATCGGCAGGTATCAAACGGGGAGCATTTGATATGGCCAAATTAACGACTGCACAACGTATCGTCATCGGCTTTGCAATCGCGCCGCTGGCGTTGATGGGCATGGCGTTTTACGCGTTGCACGATCTGGCAACGCTCAAGGAACAGGCGGTGGTGATCGTCAAACAGGACTGGCCGAAGATCGATCCGATCATGGTGATTGCCACCGGCGTGCGCGATAACGCCAGGAACACCCGGGATTTGCTGATCGATAAAGACAATCAGCAAGTTCAGCAGTCGATCGACGCCACCAAGAAACGGATCACTCAGGCACTCGAAACGCTTGAGCCGTTGTTCTATTTGCCCGAGGGCAAAACCGCTTACGCCGCGCTGAAAAAGAATCGCGAAGCCTACGTTGCGGCGTTCACTCAAGTGCAGGTGTTGATCCGGCAAGGGGCCTTCGATGACGCCATGGCACAGCTGAAACAAAAGGTCGTGCCGGCCGAACACGAGGTTTATAGAAGCCTGGATGAGTTGATGGTGCTGCAAGGGAAAATATTCGCCGACCGTGAACAGTCGGCGCAGGAACTGTACAGCGATGCCCGGCGCAATATGCTCGGGTTGTTTGTGTTCTGTGTGGCGCTGGTCATCGCCGCGGCGGTGATCGTCACGCGCAGTGTGACCCGTCCATTGGGCGGCGAGCCGGATGATGCCGCACGGTTTTTGAGTCAGATCGCTCAAGGCGACCTGACGATTCAGGTGCCCGTGAACTCAAGTGTCGGCGGCAGCGTGATGATGAACATGCATCAGATGCAGCAAAGTCTGAATGCCATGGTCAAGCACATCGCGACTTCGGTGGGCCAGGTGGCCAGTTCCTCCGAAGAGCTGAGTGCGGTCAGCAGCCAGACCAGCAGCAACCTGCAATTGCAGGGGCTGGAGATCGAGCAGGCGGCCACCGCAGTGAACCAGATGACCGCGGCGGTCGATGAAGTGGCGCGCAATGCGGTGAGCACCTCCGAGGCTTCGCGGCAGTCCGAGCAAACCGCACAGCGCGGGCGTGAACAGGTTCAGGAAACCGTGGTTTCAATCGGCGCACTGGCCGATGGCGTCACCGACACCTCACAACGCATCGAGCAACTGGCGGGCCGGGTGCAGGACATCAGCAAGGTGCTGGACGTGATTCGCAGCATCGCCGAGCAGACCAATTTGCTGGCCCTCAACGCGGCCATTGAAGCGGCCCGTGCCGGTGATGCCGGACGCGGTTTTGCCGTGGTCGCCGATGAAGTGCGCGCCCTGGCGCATCGCACCCAAGAGTCCACCCAGGAAATCGAGCAGATGATTGGCAACATTCGTCTCGATACCGGCCATGCGGTGACCGCCATGCAAAGCAGCAGTAACCTGGTGCGGGCCACGCTTGAAGTGGCGCAACGCTCGGGCGATGCATTGGATGAAATCACGCGGTCGATCTCACAGATCAACGAGCGCAACATGATGATCGCCAGCGCCACGGAGGAGCAGGCGTTGGTGGCGCGGGAGGTGGATCGTAATCTGATGGGGATTCGCAACTTGTCGGAGCAGGTCTTGCTGGGGGCCCAACATACTCACACTGCGGGTCACGATTTGGCGCAGATGGCAGGGGCGCTGCACCAGACGGTAGCGCGTTTTAAAGTCTAGTTAATTCGAGGGGGGCTGTGGATCAGGGCGCTCAGGACCAGCCCCAGAATTGCAACCACCAGCCGAACCCTACCGAGCCGATGGCGAGTAACAGGCAAGTGCTGCCAGCGTAGCGACGAACCTGGGAAATGCCTTCGCGATCCAGCCGTTTCCATCCCAGCAGCAGGCTCCAGCCCATCGCGGCCAATAATAGACAGGCCCTGGCCGGTTGTACCCATTCCAGCAACAGACCGTCATAACGCAGCAATTTCACCGTTGTGGCCGACAGCCCGAGAAATAATCCCGCACCACCCAAGGGCGTGAGTGTCAGCGCCAGGGGCCAATACAGTGCAGGATCTTGCGCCAGTCGAGCCGTCAGGCGCAGCAGGATCATCAGCGCGGTGCCCAACACCATTGAACTCAAACCCAGATAAACGACGATGCTGAAACCGTCGAGCCAACTGAAGCTGTCGTTGAGCAGCGGGTAATGGGTGAGCAGCCACCAGGGCGCGTTGTCCTGCAATGCCCAGAGTTGGTCGTGCTCGACCAGCCATTGGGCGAGGGTTTGTTTGAGGGCGACGAACCATGGGCTGACCGTCCACTGAAACGCGCCCATGGCCAGGCCGATCACACCGAACAGCAATAAGCGCGCGTCCCACGGCGAAAGCGTCTGCGCCGTTGCGTGAAGAATCTCCTGATTGCCGGAGCGGGCGATCAGCTGAACGGCGCCGCGTTGTCCGCTGCAGCGTCCGCAGGCGTGGCAGTCACTGGCGCCTTGCATGCGACGGATATCGAGCAAGGGCGCGCAGTTGGGCGGCGGCAGGCGTGGTGCGGAGTTTTCCATCCAGCGTTGTTCGTCGACCTGAAAATGCACGGGCGCCAGGCGGGCGAGCAGGGCGAAGACGCCGCTGACCGGGCACAGGTAACGGCACCAGACGCGCTTGCCCCGAGCGAACAGGAACCCGACGACGACCGCGGCGACGGTCGAGCCGCCCAGAATCAACAGCGCCGCCTGGGCGTAGTCATAGACGCTGATCAACTGGCCGTAGAGGGTCGTCAGGCAGAACGCCAGGGTTGGCCAGCCGCCCCAGCGCAACCAGCGCGGTACACCCAAACCTTTGCCGTAATGGCTGGCCCATTCGCTGAGTAAGCCTTCCGGGCATAAAACGCCACACCAGAGCCGGCCTAACAGCACGATCGACAAAAGCACGAATGGCCACCAAATGCCCCAGAACAAAAACTGCGAGAACAGGGTCAGGTTATCGAACATCCGTGTCTGGCTGTCCGGCAGCGGCAACACCGTCGGGATCACCAACAGCAACGCGTAGAACAGTACGACGACCCACTGCACGGCACGAATCACGGGCGCGTGACGACGCATGCCGTCGCCCAGGCGCTGCAGCCATCGATTGTGGCGACTCAGCTCAGGCATGGGACTTTTTCCGCCGCACGTTGACGCAGCCAACCGCCGACGGCCAGCCAATAACCTGCCAGCACCAGTAACGTCATGCCGCTGGGCGTCGCGCGATAACCGGCAAAACCCGCGAGAAAACCACCCAGTCCATGGCTGTCGCTGAGCAATGCGCTGCTGTCCCATAACGCTTCGCCGACGAGGCTGTACATCACCTCCGGCAAATCCAGGGCGAGCAATTGGCCGCCGATTCGTTCCGTGCCGCTGACCAGCAACGCCGCGCCGAGCATCAGCAAAACAGCTTCGCTGATGGCAAAGAATCGCTGCCACGAAATGAACCGGCGACTGCTGTGCAGCAGGGTAATAGTCAGCGCCGACAGCACCAGCCCCATTGCGCCGCCGATGGCAAACAACCCGAGTTGCGGACCTCGCAACTGAGCACCGGCGCCATAGAGAAAGACCACCGTTTCACTGCCTTCGCGGCTGACGGCGAGCATGGCCAGCAGTAACAGACCTGTGCCACCTTGTCGGGCCAGGTGGCTATCGGCGTGTCGTTGTAAATCGTGCTTGAGCGTGCGCCCGTGGCGGTGCATCCAGCCGACCATTTGCACGATCAGCAGGCTGGCCACTAGCGCGAGTGCAGCCTGGAACCACTCACTGGCGGAGCCGCTCATGGCCTCACCGGCAAACAGAATCAACACCGCCAGCAGGCCCGAGAGCATCAACCCAAGCACGACACCCGCCCACAAGTACTTCGCCAGTCGATCACCCTGATGCTGCTGGCTGACCCAGGCCTGGAGAATGCCGATCACCAGCAGCGCCTCGATGCTTTCGCGCCAGACAATGAACATTGATTGATTCATGGAAACTCCGTGTTTGAACGGGTTACTTCGCGAGGATGCCGCCCTCGGGCAGTTGTGGATTGAACTCGTCGAAGAAGGGGTAGTGACCGGGCCTGAGGGGATGAATCACTACGAAAGTCGTCACGCCCGGCGACAGTACTTTTTCAACCCGCAATGGTGTGCTCTCGAACTCGGCTGGCCCTTGACCTGTGTTTTTCAGGATGATTTTGAAGCGCTGTCCGGCCGGCACCTCCAGCAGGGCGGGAGTGAAGTGACCATCGCGCAGGTTGAGTTCATAGCTCGGTAATTCGGCATAGGCCGTGAACGGCGCAACTGCTCCAGCAAGCATCAGCCAGGCAATCTGCAGGCGCTTCATTCAATAGCCGCCTTTTTTACCAATGCCGGCGTAGATGAACTCGTAGTGCAATTCGCAGCGTTCAAACCAGGGGGCTACGCCGGTTTCCTTATCGGTGTGGCGGCCAAGTGACCCATGACCGCCGGGTGGCAGGACAGTGAAGGTCAGCTGATATTTGCCTGGGCCGAGCAGCTTTACATTGTCGCCATAGTGCGGGCCGTCATTGGCGACCATGGCGTGGAAATCGCCTTTGAGCTCGTTCTCGTTGCCCTGTTTTTTCAGGTTGAACGATACGTTGAGGTAAGGCACGAAACTGCCTTCCTGAAAGCCCTGTCGATTGTCGGCCGTGGCGCGAATGTCGGCTTCCAGATGCACATCGGAATCTGCAGTGGCCCGCATCATTCCGGCAGGCGCCATCTCGATCGGCTGCAAATACACCGCCCCGACTTCCAGCCCCGGACACAACTGGGGTTCCCCGATCGGGTATTCCTTGGCCTGAGCTAACGGTGTGAGCAAGAGCAGGGCGAGTGACAGCGAAAAGGTCGTACGCATGATGTTTTCCTGGGCACTAACAAGTAGGAGCCCGAGTGTAGGAAGCTTTCCTGCGAATAATAATGATTGTTATCAAGTTTTCAGCGATTAAGCCTATGACTGAGAGCGCTTTCGAAACCGCTCGGCGCGGTCGACGCTGTCGCTCATCTGCGCAGCCGCGTGAATCGTCAGAGGATGCTGGGTGAAGCCGGGCCGGGGTGAAATGTTGGCGGCCATTTCCCGGGCGACGGCTAACTGTTGATCCGAACCTTGTGTCAGTAACGCGATGACCAGGTTTTCCAGGGCAATCACCCGGACACGAAGGTGGATCAGTTCTGCGTTGGTCAATTCGGGGGGAGAGGAAAATGCTTATGCATCGAGTGAGTTTTCCGCGCCTTCATCATCCCAGGTCGGCAGGTGGACAGGTGGTTGTTCTCCGGCAGATGGTTTTTTACCAGGCATAAGAAGCTTCTCAAGTGTTTTTATGTGGCTGCCCAAGGACCGGAAAACGCTATGCCGTAGCCGAGTTCCCGACAGGACAAAGCTTAGCCGTACCTTGATCCGTATCAAGGTCACCTTTGCGCGAGCGATGTAGGTTGGAGGCACATCCTAGAGGCAAACCGGGGATCGACATGGCCAAGAATTTTCCCATCAGCCCCAAGCACCCCGAGCGCATTTGCTGGGGCTGCGACAGATACTGTCCAGCCAATTCCCTGGCGTGCGGCAATGGCTCCGACAGGACAATGCATCCAGCCGAAATGATCGGAGACGATTGGTATCTGCATGGCGACTGGGGCATCGAACCGTTGATCGCGGTAGAAGATGTGACGGACGATCCCGGCCGGTAGGGCTGAGCAACCCCTGAAAACATAGAAACCACCTGACGGAATTTTTTTTGAAATCAAGGGGTTGCCAGCCTCGGGAAATCAGTACATAATTCACGCCATCGAAAGCACTGACCGCTGAAAAAGCTCAATGTTTTCAAGGAGTTAGATCACGTATCTTAATCCAAGTTTGTACGCGTTTGATGTTGTGCTACATGACATCAGATGTTTGAGGCCGAGTAGCAAAATGGTTATGCAGTGGATTGCAAATCCACCTACGCCGGTTCGATTCCGACCTCGGCCTCCACTTTAAACGAGCTCCGTAGATCTATGATTTACGGAGCTTTTTTATTTGCACTGTCCTGCAAGATTTAGTCTTGAAAAGGCCAGTCGCAAACTTGCTTCACCGGAGCGGGATGTATATATTTCCCCCTCTGCTGCACAGGCGTCAGAACTGACAGATCGTTATTTGACAGTCTTCAGACTGCTTCACCGCGCTACCGCCCGAATGGCGAAACTGGTAGACGCATGGGACTTAAAATCCCCCGCTCGTAAGGGCGTGCCGGTTCGATTCCGGCTTCGGGCACCATTTAAAATCAAGGGTTTGCGGGCGAAAGCTGATGCAAACCCTTGTTTGTTTCTGGGTCGCAATAATGGATGTGGGTCGCAATTCACTTGGTTGGCGAGACTTTTTTGCCTTTGCGATTGCGGATGTATTGCTCTGTCATAACAACCGTCGTATGCCCAAGTTGATCTCTGGCTTGCATAATGTCGCCGCTCGATTCGGCCTTGTCCGTACCCGCTTTGACGCGCAAATCTCGCATTTGAAACTCGGACTTCGCACCACCTGCCGCCTCCCTGGCCAGGTCAAACCTTCCCCGCAACATTGACACCGTCATCGGTGTGCCATCCTCTGAAACGATCAACCGCGTCGAGCGGACCTTGTGTTCTTTTTTCCGGGACATGATTCGATCAATCAAAACTTTCAGCTCTCCAGTTATCTCGATCCGTCGCTTTGCATTTGTCTTGCCTTGCAGAACCCAAATCTGGCCGTCACGAATATCCCGCTCGTCTAGTAAGCGTGTGTCGGTCACGCGCTGACCCGTTAGATAGGCAAGGTCCATGGCATCTTTTAACCCAACATCTGCTTTCTCATCCACGCGCTTGAACAGTGCGTCCTCGATGTAGATATCACGCCCGGTCTCCTTGTTGCCCTTGATGCCAGCGCATGGGTTGGCCAAGGCCGTGTAGCCGACATCCCTGGCATAGTTCCAGATAGCGCTGAGCAAAGCCTTTTCACGGTTTGCTCGAACTGGTGCTGCCTTGCGCCAGGTCAGATACTGCCGGACGTGCAACGGCTGGATTGTCTCCAACGGCGCAGGCGGGTCATCGAAAAATGACATTAGGTTTTTCAACTCCCTGACATTGTCCTTCTGCGTGGCGGGCTTCTTCGCGGGAACAACGTCGATCATGTATTTCTCGGCGACGTACCGGAACGTGATCACTTTGGCGACCAATTCTGTAGCTGTGCGATCGCGCTCCAGCTTGGCGTACTCCATGATTGCCAGGCCGTAGTCGCTGCCCAGGGCGATTTCTTTGCGGGCTTTGCCACCTACTTCGTAGTAGTAGAAAATCCGGCCGCTGGCTTTCTTGCGCTCGCGCAGCCGGGCAATTGAGCCGGGTTTACTTGGTCGTCGTCCCATGTCAGCTAGCCTTGCGTGGTGTCCATACGGGTTTTTCAGCTTCAAACATACCGACTGCGGTCACGGCCATGGCGGTAACACTTGGCCAGCCGTTCACTTTGATGGTGTGCCTGACGCCGTTCTTCTTCAGGTTGAGGATTTGACCTGTCTTGGTCCGCGCGCCGGTCCGCTCGCAAACCTCCTCATGGGATAGAAACTGGATGCTCATGAGCTGCTCCATGCCGCGCGTGGCGGCAGAAGGTGGTTATCGGGTGGCTTTGGCGATTACCGCCTCGGCGTGAGCAAGGGCTGCGTGGTACTTGTCGAGCCGCGCTGCGCCGAGTTTTGCCAGGCCAACAAGATTGGTGAGGCTTTCGAGCAGATCTTCCTGCATTGCGCGCTCCTCCCGACCGATCTCCCAGAAGCGTTGACCCCAGTGCTCGGCTGGCGGAGGGTTTGTGTTCTGTGCTCCGAGGGTTAGGGCCCCCGACGATTGAGTCGCACAGGTCACGCTTGTAGGCGTTGTCGCCGTCGATGCTGAGGCCCTGGCGCCGCAGCGCGTCGAGAGCGTTGTTCAGGTTCGCCTTGGGCGACGGCAGAACTAGGTCAAAGTCGGCCTTGCCCGGCCGGCATGCGATGAGAAACATTTCGCAGTCGAGGGGCAGGTGCTGGGCAATATCGGAGATGGCGTCGATCGCCAATTCGCGAAGCGGATACTTTTGATCGGACATGAGAATTCCTCGCCCGCCGTTCACCGGCAGGCTGATAGTTTGTTGGAGGATGGCAGGCATGCAGCAAATAGGTATATGTGCTACAGCAAAAAGCATGAGTTGAGATCGTGTAGCGAACCTATACTCCATTGGCACTTTGAGGTGCACTCACTTACTTACAGAAAATGGTGAGCGTGATGTCCTATATTAGTTATATGTACGTCCTTCCCTTATCGCTCGTAGTATTAACGGCGTTGGCAGATGAGACTAAAACCTATACAGAAGATGAAATAAGAAGTTCGGTTAGTCAGCAGCCCAAAGGTCCTGATTTGAGAAAAGTTGTGCCAAACGAAAGTCCAGATCTAAGGCCGCCGGTACAACCAACAACAAGTCCAAGCACAACCCCTAGTCAGGATACAAAAAAACCATAATCACTTTTATTTACAACGTTAATGGTTGCTGGAGTAGCGATACTCTTCGTGAGTTTTGGAGGGATGCTGTAGTGAGGTTGTCGTTCCTCCTCAACTCAATAGAGTTAATTGAATACGTACTCTTAACATCGCAAAAAATGTTCATTCATCAACGCGGCCCCTTGTAGTAGTACACGTAGGCGAACCAGGCGAGGGCGATCATGACTGCACCTTCAGGCCGGCGGCTTCAACGGCTTGTGCGCAAGCTTCATTCATGTCGATCGCTGACTGGTCGTGACAGCACTCGCAGGCGCCGGGCAGCTCAATCACCAATGCCTCGCGGGAGGCCTGCCAACCCCACCAGGCGCCGGCAACTTCAGGCAGGACATAACTATCGTCAAACGCGCAGCGATCGAGGTTCGCTGGACGAAAGCCACCCGCTAGTTGGTTTTTTTTGATGGCCGCTTCGAACTCGGCTCGCAACTTGTCGCTCATGAGGTCACCCATAGGGTCAATGGAAGCCAGAAGAAGAGGGCGCAGCTGGCCATGCAGGTCAGGAACATGGCGTCACCTGCTCAGCGACGATCGAATCGATAAAAGCCTGAGGCAGCTTTGCAACAAACTTTCCCTCCGACCACGACAGCGGCTCAGAACTGCGGATCATCTCGTTCAGCAGGTCGAACGCCGCCACCAACTGCTCATCACGAATCTCACCGTCCTCCGGCAAGCCATCACAGAAGACGTCCGACGGATCGATCTCGTGGGGCATGTTCGGCTCGCAGATGCAAAGCTTCAGGCTGGCCAGGTCGATATCGCCATCGATGATGTAGTCGCGCAGGCTGTCTTCGTCGAAGAAATACTCATCGCCGTCGAAGATAACCAGCGGCTCGCCGGCCCATTCCTTGACCGGCATTGCTGCGAACTTCGCTTGGCGACTGTCCGCGTAGCACTGCTCGCACCAGCGGCGCACTTCGAAGATTGGGTGATCTGGATTCTTCTCGTAGCGGCGATGAGTGGAGCCGCAATATCGGGCCATGTGCTCATCATTTCCCCAAAAGCGACCGTCGGCGCCGACCCAGCCGGTGACGGTTTGAATGCTGGCTGCTTCCGGGGATTCGTACATCACAACCTTTTCTTCAGGCATGACTTCGTCCTTTGCCGCTATAACGGCTGACTTTGAAGGGGGAGGGAGTTACTGCTGGATTTTGCGAAGGGAGGCGTTATATTCGAGGGGATCGCCGTTCGGGTACCGCTCGACAATTTCCATCAGCCGCTGGCGCTCGACGTCGGATGGCCTGGTGGTCAGCTCATCAATCCGCTGATCCGCTGCGTTCAGGCGCAGCTGCAGGGCGTCACGCTCGGCCCGCAAACGCCGCACTGAATCGCGGAAAGCTGAGCGGCCCTTTACTGCGCCGCGGTACGCCTCTTTGTACCGACCCAGCTCTTTCAGTGCAGCAGCCTCTCGGCGTTCAGCGGCAACGCATCTTTCGGCAGCAGTAACAAAGCACTGCGCTGCATCGTCGAAGTCACCGGCATAAACGTACTCGCCGGCCGCCCCTTTGAATCGGTAACGCTTCACTTCGCTCATCCTGCGACCTCCAATCCACGTCGAGCCTCGACCCTTGCCTTGTCCTGCATGGCTGAATTACCGCCGTCTACCCAAGGCCTGAAACCGGGTTGAGCTGACCAGCTCTCATAGATGACGCGGGCCTCTGCTTCGATTGAGGGTTCTGTGGGTTCTTCTGGCGCGTCCTGAGTGGCTTTCATGGTCTTGAGCCGCAAGCCATCGAGAAATCCACACATTTGGAGCTGGGTGTGTTTGATCCGATGGTTTCCGTCTTCGCAGATGGCCTGTACTTCAGCTCGGAACTGTTCGAGTTGTTCGACTTTGCGCAGCAGTACTTCATGGGCGTTGTTCATACAGCCTCCTTGTTTTCGATAAGTTGATGGGCATTCACAACCGTCATGCCCGGTTTGTTTCCGTGATTACTGTGATAGCAATAACGGCGCTCGAAGGATTTACGGGCGGCCGCTGCATCGAGCAGGACATCGAAGCGGCCGATAAAGATGTATTTGGATTTCAATCCAGCGTACGCACGCCATTGCCCTCGCTTATCCCAGGTGACACCGGGAAGCCCGCTGGTATTTGTTGAGTGCAGCCGCTGGTTCCGGGCGTTCTCTATGACGGATGCTTCTCGAAGGTTGCGCCACCGGTTGTCCGCACGGACCCCATTTATGTGATCCACGAATACCGCGGGTTCCTGGCCGTCCATGTACAAAAAAGCCAGCCGAGCCAAGTAGTGGGTCTTCTTGTCGATCATCACCTTCAAGTATCCCTTCCGATCCTTGGTGGCCACGATTGATCCGGCTCTTGTTCTGCTGCGCCCCACTTTCCAGGTGAAGACGCCGCTTTCAGGGTCGTAGTGCAGTAGCTCTTTCAGGCGAGCCTGAGAAATGGACATGCAGGCGTCCTATGCCGGGTCATGCCCGGGCTGGCGTGATTTGAGTTTGTGGGCTATTGCTTGATGGCCCGGCATGGAGCCGGATCAAGGAGCGGATATGTCGAACAAATATTGGCAGTCGGAGCTTTGGGGCGAAGATCCTGCGGATGTATGCCAGAAGCACGATGCGGAGCGTGGCTTTGTCATCACGGTTAGGCTCAGACGTAAGAGCAGGCATGAAGGCATAATGTTGACCCAGTTGTTTCATCCCAGCGGATCGAAACACTCGGAGCATGTTTTCGATATCTCGGACGATTCTGACTATCAGGCGATCCAGCAAGGTATCGGTCATGGTGAATGGCTAGCTCGCGGAACCCAGCCGAAATAAGCATCAAGCTCAGCGCAATAGGTGAGAGTGGGCTATAGGTCAATCATGGTCATGAACACCGAACAAAAAAAAGCTACTGGAGAGCTGCTAGCCATCGTTGGGGCCGTGCTGCTTTTTCTGTGTGCAGTTCCTGTCACTTACATGCTTGTCGTGTCTCTCGTCTCACGTGCGTACTCGTTAGGTATGTTCTTTAGCGTTTTCCTTCAGATGCCACAAATGTTGCTCTGGTGGATTGGTCTGATCGCTGGCGTGATGTGCTTCCACGTCAGGAGGGTTGTACTGGGCAGCAGCAAGTCCTGACGTCTCCATTGCATGCGCCGCCCTCCGTTACCGGATGCGGTGGCGTGATTCGTTGAAGTGGGGTATTTGTGTTCGGCCCGGCATGGAGCCGGATCAAGGAGATCGAAATGGTGTTAGCGGATAGGTCGTATCCAGTTGTCTATGAGCATCGAGGCGTTAAAGCGAAGATTGATTTCGAATGGGAGAGCGACAGTGATTCTGTGCCAACAGGGCTTAGAATCGCTGTTGAGATCGAAGAAAGGCAGGTTGAAGCAATCCGTGAAAATGCCAAGTACAACAGCTTCAATGAAGCGTTAGCCCGCGGTAAAGCATTGGCGAGGCTAGACATCGATTTGACTCTTGGGCCCGATCTTTCGGCTTGAAAACAGTACTCAGCGCAATAGGTGAGGGTGGGTCAGTCGTGCAGGTGCTCACGCTTTCCGGTCTGCCGATAATGCAGGTCTTGAATCGCGAGCCGCTGGTCGATGGTGAACATCGGGTTGCAGGTGGTGCAGTGCCCAGCGATTCTGATGGCCTGGTACGAAAGTGAAACCGAGGCATAGTCTCGGTAGCACGAAGGACATTTGATTGCGTCCACACCGCAGCAGGTAAGCGCTTTGTCTTCGTCGTTGTGGTTCGCTTTACAGACCGGACATTCGTACAGCTCGATGATGTCCGGCCGGCAGCAATCCATGGCCTCGTCTTCATCGTCGTGAATTTCGCGGCACGCTCCACATTGGTAAAGCGTCCTGATTTTCAGATCCATGGTGTTCTCCAATGCAGGCGCCGCCCTCCGTGACCGGATGCGACAAAGTAAATTGATGTGATGGCTAAATGCGATTACGATGCCGACCCTTCACAAGGGAGTTACACGATGTTTCCAAGGTATTTCCGCTGGATCGCAGTATTGGGGGTTCTTGCCGCGGTAGTGGTGTTCGTAATATCTGGCCTGCAGGTATTCTCAGGACAAGCTCAAGCAACGGACCTAATCCGACCGATTATTGGCGTAGTCGCCTTTGGTTGGGCGTTTACTCAGTCGACCAAGGTCTGAGGTGGCTCGAAAATCTCGTCGCCCGGATCGCGCTTCAGCTCTGCCAAGCTCACATTCTGAAACATCCGCGCCACATTTTCGCTTATCTGCACTTTGTGGCGCGGACTTTCCATCGCTTGGAATGAGAGGGTCGGCCCGAGCGCGTGAGCGTTCAAAATCAGGTTCTGCACCGCCTCATTGATTTCCTCTATCCCGTTCCAGGCCATCAGTTAATCAAGCTTCTGCCGGGTACCGAGCCGGACCCGGTGGCGCAGTTCCTTTCCGTCGTACTGGATTCGCTTCTCGGCAGCCTTCGCCGATCGCTCTTGCCCACTCTTGGCCATGGCCAACCTCTTCTATACCGCTGGCCGGCAACGCCAGCCAGGTTTGTCGTTTGCGTTGTTGGGTGCGGAAGCGCCTCACGCTGCTACCTTGACCTGATTCCAGGCCCCGACCGCTTCAAAAATCCGCGCTGCATGAGCTTCGTCGAGCGACAAGGACTCCGGAATTGCGATCCAACCAGAAGCCACCATCTGGCTTTGATTGGCTGAGTCGCGCAGCTTCTTGTAGCAGTGCTCGATCACGTCTTCCAGGTGATCGGAGAGGTACACGCCGTCCGGCGCCACCTCTATCGACTTGCTGTAGCGGTCACCGCGAGCATCAATACAGAGAGCGCTGAGGTAGATCGTCCAGCGGTGGGCAATTCCACACGCGGCCTGGCCAATCGTCCCGGGAGCGATATTCTTCAGCGACTTGTAATTGATCATGCCCTGGTGACCGCAGGGGTCGATGTTCACCACTGCGACGTGGTTGGTGGCCAGCAGCGAACGACACGATCGGTCGATGCGGGTCTTGAGGTTGTGCGGCTTGCGTTTGCTCATATTGAGTCCGCCATTAACCGGAGAGCCTTTCGATCAGCGGCGGTCAACGCCTTCGGCTTTCTCTTGAGGACCGTGCCGGGGTCGATTTTCTGTGAGCGGGGAGGTGGCAGCGGGTTGCGCGGCGGGCTTTTCAGTTCGGCGATCTGCCCGCCAGCGGCCAGGAACTCGGCGATCCGACTAGAAATTGATTCAGCATTCTGCCGCTGCTGCTCGACCAAGTTGAGGTGGTTACTGATCATGCGGCCACCTTTACCAGTCTCACGCCGGCCATGCTGAACTTGGAACCTTGGTCGGCGACGAGCGCATCGAGCGCTTCCCAGTTGACCGCCAGCATCGATATCGGGGCCTGACCGTATGCCACGGCCTTGATCAGAGCTTCGAGATCGAAGACTTCGGCCTGCATTGCCACCGGCTGACTGGTTTGTACTGCGACTGGCTTCGAAACCGCCTGGGCGACCGGTGCAGATCGCGGCGGCGCCGAAGTCGAGACAGGTGCTGGTTCAACAACTGGCGCGACGGCGAGCTTCGCCTTTTCATCGTCGGCGATTCGCTGAAGTTCTTCGTCGCGGATGCGCTTCCGGGTGGCTTCGGCTTTCTCCTCCTCGGCCTTTATGTGCTCCGAAATCCGCACCTTGATCAGCGCCACCAGGTCATCGTTTGCCTTGAGCACAAGCTGTTGGATGTCGCTGAACAGGAAGACGTGATCGACGGCGAGCTCGGCCAGGCTGGACAGGTTCAGTCGAATGCAGTCAGCTGCCTGGCTCGCGTCGATCTTCGCCCGGGCCAGTTCGGTATCGACTGCATCCTGCAAGCTTGCGATGGTGCGCTTGTTCTTCATGGCGCCGGCGAAGTCGACGGCCACGTTGGGAAGGACCACTTTGCCCAGAGTCTTGTTGATTGCGGCGATGTGATCGAACAGCGCCTGTTCGGCCTTCTGCTTGATGTTGGTCTTCACCAGCAGTTCCTGCGCCTTGACCAGCTTGTCGACCTTCAGGCGAGTTTCGCGGGCGTGCGCCGAGATGCGATCCAGCGGCGAAAACAGCTCGTCGATGGTCTGGGTTTGCGACAGCGCCTGCTTCTTCGCCGCGGCGACGGCTTCTTCCACATCACCGCACCACTTCACGGCCTTCTTGGCGTCCGCGAAGTCTTGGTCGGTCTGCAGCGTGGTTTTCACCGAGTCGATGACCGCCAAGGCCGATTGCTCGAATACCTTGAGATTGCTCGCGGTAACCATGCCAGTGAGTTCGATACGCAACGCCGGCAGCTCGTCAGGCGCCTTTCCTCCGACAATCGAAGGGGCGTCTGCCATCTCGAAGTTTGCCAGATCGACCTCGAACTGTTTCCAACCTTCGACCAGCTGTGCGGCGCGGCCGGCGACTGGGCGGTATTCCATGCTGACGAAGTTCTCGGCTGTGCCGTCGGAGCAAACGAAGATCACTCGCTCGGCGCCGCTCACCAGCAGCTGCTGCTCAAGTTGCCAGTAATAGTGCGGGGCCAGGTCTTCAGCCTTCACCTGAGCGACCAACGATTCGTTCCAGAGCTTATGCTCGAACAATGTCTCGCCGAGCATCGTCACGCCATCCATCGAAGCAAGCAGGTTGCCCAGCGTTCCAACGACCGGATACAGCTCTTCGCCGATCATCACTTCAACCAGCGGGCGGGCGGCCGCCTCAGTGGCGTGGCCCTTGTCGAAGATGTACTGCTGCGACTGCGTCACGTCCGGCGTGATGCCGGTCTTCTTCAGAGTTAGCAGTTCGGTGCGGGTCTGGTACTTCGATGCCCCCTTCATTGCCGGAGCTTCGGAAGCGGTGAAGTGCTTGCCGCGCAATGCATGCCAATCGGCGGAGCCTTGAGCTACGTTGTGAATTTTCATGCTGCATCTCCATCGAGGGCTTTGAGATTGGTGATTTTTTCAATTTGCGCTGGGCTCAGCGTGTACTTGCTGCTGATGGTCGCGATCAGGTGTTCGGGGCTGGTCCGATTTGAATCAATCAGCGGCTGCCACTTGACGATGTTCTCGGCGAGCAGACCATCTGAGTAGTCTGGGAAAGGGGCAGGGTCTGGCTGTTGCTGCTGGTGTTGCTGCTGTGGACTCACATCGCGCGCAGCTTCTTCAAAGGTCTTGCCTTCCATTTCGTCAGCAGTAGGCGCTGATCCGACTTCCGGGAATGCCTTGCGCAGGGCCTGGGCCTCGGCGCACTTGGCGAGCTGGGCGAAGGCGCGGCGTTTCCACATGGCGTTTGGTGCGGCGCTGTCCTTGCTAGCGGTAGCGTAGTTTTCGAGCCAGCGCTCGTTGGCGGTGAATTCGGCGACAAGCCCGTTGGACATCTGCCGCTTTACGGTTACCCGACACCACTCCGGGTAGACGACGTCAACGCCGGACAGCTTCGCGGTAATCGATGGCCCATATTCGGGGTCGCTGATGCCGGCGTATTGACCGGTGCGTGCCGCTTGGATGCGGTAGAGACCGATCCCCGGCATGACCGTGTCCTGCATCCTTTTCGCTTTCGAGTTCCAGATTGGAACGATGTGCACCGGCTTCAGCATCGGGTCGAGATGCGCGGCCTGGCAGTACGCCAACACCATTACGACGGAGTTGCGCTCTGCGTCTGGGTACAAGCTTTACCTTGAAAAAGGATGGCCACACCAAGGCGCGCAGTGCCGACCTCTTGGAAGATCGTATTGAGGGGGCGCTGTTGGTTTTGCGCGGATGGTTTGATCGTTCATATCACAGTACTATTGAAGCAGGCCAATGGCGTAAGCACCCCTCCTTCGGGGTATACGTGGCCATGATGGTCCCGTATATAGAGGAGCTTTTTCCTGAATTGGCTCCCTCTCTGGCGCAGCGCTACGGTCGTACTCCTGGCGTAATTGCGCACGGCCAGACCAACTGGCCGCTGCAATAGCTAGCAAACAAGGCCCAGCTTCGGCTGGGCTTTTTACGCTTTAGGTCTCGCCGACAGGTCTATCAAAACTCGCCAGGGGCATGTTATTGGAAGCCTGCTGGAGGCTGCACCATCAAACTGCTTGATTGATACTTCCGCTCCTTCCTGGGCGGAAGTCCTTAGGGCGGAGAGCGCTTTACCCATACATGTACAAAAGGTCGTCGATCAGCTCAAGCTCCTGCTGTGAGTACTGAACCTTGTTGTACCGTCGAATGTCCTCAAGCACACCTCTGATCGGAACTTGCCGCGAAGGATCCTGAACAATTTCGATCAGACGGTCGTAATCGGGATCTCTGCCCTTGAGGTATTTTTCAATCAGTTCTTTGAGCGCTACGCGCGCCTCTAGATTGGTTAGCACTGTTACTTCTCCGGCAAGATAGTGATTTCATCCGCTTTGATGATGGTGGTGGTACCCGGTTTGGGGATGAGTTGCTGCGCACCACCCGTACCGTACTCAGGGTACGCTTTTGTGAACGGCTCCAGGTTCGGACCTTTACCACCGAGTTCGTACGGCACTGTAGCGTTGGGTACACCGTCTTTGTAGAGTTGCAGCGTGTCAAACTTCAAGCGCAGGCGCCCATCACTCCACGCCGGATCCGGGTCGGCCGCTGTAACGTGCTTCGGAGCTCGTACCTGGAAAGCTTCCGTTGCGGCGTCACCTGTCTCAAGTTTTTCAAAACCAAAATACGACAGTCGAGCTTCCTGAGTGTTGATCGTGTTCTGCGCGTGGGTGTTTACGGTTCCGTCAGCATTCTTGTAGCCCATGTATCGGTAACCCGTCGCAGGCAAGGTCGAGTCCGGTCCGGATGGTCCGACATAGAAGTCGGGCTTCGACTCGATGACTGCCGGTGGGGTGACATCTCCAGTTTTTACGCTGGAGTCTGCGAGGGTAGGGGTTGTGTTTGGAGACGATGATCCTCCGGGCTTGGGGCAGTTCGCTGAGGGTTTCAGCGGTACCTTCTTGGCCACACCGGAAACAGCTTTCGTAATCGCCCTGAACATCAGGCCGAGAGGGTCTACCCATCCAGTTGGATTGGGGGCGTACTGGTAGTTGTTTAAGCCACCTGCCAGCTTTACCGGGTCTGGGGTCAGAAACCGTCCTGTACTCGGGCTGTAGTAGCGATGGCGGTTGTAATGAAGCCCCGTCTCTGCGTCGAAATACTGGCCTTGAAAACGTAGCGGGTTATCGATCTCCGCGACATCCAGCGCAGCCAGGTTGCCATAGACCCGATATTTGGCCGACCACATGATCGCACCGCTGTAATCGGTGAGTTCCTGCGGCGTGCCCAAATGATCGAGCTGGTAATAGAAAGGCGTGGCTTTCAGTGGGCCTTCACCGTCGAGCATCGCCAAGGGCCGGAAGCTGTCCGGCTCATAGACATAGGTGCGATACCGATTGTCACCACTCTCTACGATCAGACGTTCGCCTTGCCAGAGGAATTCGGAGGTATGGCCGTCGACCGTTTTCTCTATGCGTCGACCAAAGGCGTCGTACTTGTAGGCGGCGATACTACCGCCCGGTAGGCTAACGCCGATCAAACGATGCTGGCAGTCATAGCGGTATTCGGTGACGAGTTTCTGTCCGGTACCTCGGCGCTCACGAATCAGATTTCCGTAGGCGTCGTAGTCGTAGTGACGGTCGCCCTGCATGAGCAGACGGTTGCCCTTGATGTTGACCAAGTGGGCGGAGGGCACGTCATTTTGGCCCAGCAGATTGCCGGCTGGGTCGTGCGCGAAGCTCTCCGGTGTAGCGCCTCGAACGCTGATCAGACGATCAAGCGGATCGTAGTGAAAATTGCGGGCACCCTTGAGGCTGTCATTGATGCCTGCGAGGTTGCCTGTCGCGTCGTAGTTATACCGGCGTTGGATCAGGACGCTATCGCGTTGGCTCACGCTGTGGGCCTGCAGGCGACCCTGATCGTCGTATTGATACTGACTCAACAGCAAGCCTTGCTGGCGCTGCTGTTCACGACCAGCCTTGAACTGGTGAGAGGTGAGGCGAGAACCGTTGAGGTCAATACTGCTCAGATTACCGCCGGGCAATCGGCGATAGTCGAGCTTGCTACCGTCAGGTAGACGGCAATGCTTGAGTTGGCCGACGCTGTCGTACTCGTAGCGCAGGGTGCCCCATCCCTGATGTTCGGTGATCAGCCGATCTTGGGAGTCGTATTCATAGGCCAGTGGCCAGTGACCGTCATCGACGTTGACCAAGCGACCGAGAGCGTCATAGCTGTAGTGAATTTCCTCACCATCAGCCAATGTCTTCACGAGCAAGCGGCGAGCGGAGTCACGCTGGTATTCAGTGACCAGTTCGCTACCGTCGTCGCCGTACTCGGTTTTTTTCAGCAGGTTGCCATTCAGGTCATATTCGTAGGCAGTACGGCGACCATCGAATCCCGTTTCCTGCTGTATCAGTCCGCTTGAGTAGTAGTCGAGCTGATAATGTTCGCCGCGTTCGTTTTCGATCTCAGTCAGCAGCAGGCGTGAGTTGTCGTAGCGATAGCGCAGCTCACTGCCGTCTGGGTTGATGCGGCGGCTGACAAGTTGCAGGTTGTCGGCGTATTCGTAGCGGGTGATACGGCCCAGTTCATCGCGCTCGGCTGTAACTTTGCCGTAGGCGTTATAGGTGTAAGTGCGGGTCGCACCGCCAGGCTGTGTGGTCTGCGTCAAGCGGCCAGCCGCATCCCATTGGTAATGGGTGATGGTGCCGTGCTCGTCCTGGCGGGTGATCTGACGACCCAGTGCGTCGTAGCGGTATTTACGTCGACCACCATCAGGCAATTCTTCTTCGAGCAACTGACCCAGTCCATTCCAGGCGAGCTGATGTCGTCCGCCGTCTGGATGTACGATCTCCAGCACACGACCTTGGGCATCGTAGCTGTAGTGTGTTTCGTTACCATCAGGATCTGTCTGGCGGGTGATGTCGCCCTGGCTATTTCGCTGGTATTTCCAACTGGCTTTGCCGCGATGAATCTCACTCACGAAACCGTGACGGTATTCGTAAAATGTCGGCGCATCTTCAGGCGGAATAACAGCGGCAAGCAGTCCGGCGACGTTGTAGCGGTATTCGGTGATTGCGCCGAGCGGATCCTTTTCTTCGATCAGACGACCTTTGTCGTCATAGACCTTTTGTGTTTCGGCGCCGTCTGCAGCGGTCTCACTGATGAGTCGCGCATTTTCGTCATGCACATAAATCTGCTCGCTGCCATCCGCGTTCGTAACGGTGACTTTGCCGGCATCGTCCCAAGCGTAATGCGAGTCCATCTGCGAAAAACTGGCCCAGTGATGGACGCTGCGTGACGATTTACCTTCGTTTTCCCACTCCCAAAAGAAGCTCGCACCGCCGGCCAGTTGACGCTCTAAAATGACGTGTTGGTCGTTGTAACGGTAATGCTCAGTCTCACCTGCAGCGTTGGTGGCACTGACCAGTTCGCCTTGTCGGTTGTACCGATAGGTCACCAACGTTTGTACGGTGACCCAAGGTTCCTGTCGTTGACCCTGATCTGTGTATTCGGCGCGCCGTTGCTGATAATCCACGGCGACGATATGACGATCTTCGTATTGGATGAGCAAGGAGCGACCGGCACCGTTGTCGATACGCTGGATACGCTCAGCAAAGTCGTAGCTCAACAGCAACTGGTTGTCGTACGCGTCGCTAATGGTGATTAAACGGCCCGCACGGAAATGGTAAAAGCGCGGACTTTGCCCGGCCTGCGTCAGGATGAGCTCGCCGGGAGTGGACCCCAGGTAGATGGCCGCTTTCGACAAGCTATTAGTGATAGCAGGGCGCTGCTGTGTCGGCATCGGAAAACGAGTGGTTCGGTTTTCGTTATCCGTCCACAGGACGCCTTCATCGTCCAGATCCAGTCGATGAGAAAGGGCGTGGCTCCAGCCATATCCAAGACGGCTGTCGATCTCGACCGCACTGGTGCGATAAAGGCGCGTCCACTCAAAAGGCAGCAGGCCGTCGAGTTGGCCATCGGTAAGAGTCAGTAGTTCTTCACCCGTGACCATCGAAACCGGGCAGCCGTTGGTGCAGGTGTCTTGCGCCGGCGCCGCGCTTTTTTCGTCGGGGTTCTTTGATTGTTTCGAGGCGTCATCAGGACGTTTGCTGTGTTCAACGGTCGCATTACGTTTGCCATCAAAGCGTAGCTGCGCGACTCCTTTTTCTACCCGAGTCGCCACACCTCGGGCGGCAACAGCAACGTATTTACCTACGTAACCCATGAAGCCTTTGATTATGTTGAACAACGACTTCACAAATCCGGTAACAGCCTTGACGATGATCTGGCCGTACTTCGCTAAACGTGCGGCCAGGTAAAATAGCCCGGCGCCTTCGGCTGCGACGGTCAGTACGACCGAAATGACGATGTCGATGAGAATCCCGATAACGGCTGCAGATGTCATCTTCGCCGTTTGGCCAGCCGCTTGCGTCGGTGGCAATGCTGAAACCCAGATAGAAGCGCAATGCACCATCAAGAACAGTGCGGCCTCGTCGCTAGCAAGCAACATGGCCTGTTTCATCACATCTGGCGCCTCTTTGGCCAGCTTGATCAGTTCCTCGGCACCGGCCCCCAAGTCCTCTGCGAACTTTTTAGGGTTTTGAAGGATGTCCAAGGCCTTTGAGATGCCATCCCAGACGCCTTTGATGGCTTCCCATCCGCCTTCGAGAATGCCGATCCCAATTGCCATCGCTTTGGCTGACGCACTTTGATTCGACCACTGCGGTTTGAAGCCTGCCCATTCCTTGCGCAGAAACCCTTCCAGATCGGCAGCTAAGCCGTCGTAGGATTTGAACAGGGTGTCGATCTGCGCAGGCGTCACCTGATCGTGGACGTGGATCTTATAGGATTTTCCAGGCTGGCCCTGAAAGCTGCCTTTACCTTGCTTATCTAAGGTAATCGTCGACTTCGCGCCTCCATCCACTGCAATGATGTCGACCTTGATATCGCCGATAGGGATGTCGAAAACCGATTCGAATTTGCTCTCAATCAGCAGCGGACCTACTAGCGGGCACTTGGCGACGTATGAAAAATCACCATCAGTCATGCTGACAGACTTACTGGAGTTGCCAGCCTTTATCACGCGCTCCATACCCAGCAGGGAGGGCATGTCTGCGGCTCGGCTGGCTTTGTCAGCAACCTGCGCGTACCAGCTCTTGGTTTCTTCACGGTACAGCTTCAGGCTGTTTTTGAAGGAGTCCAATTGTGTTTCGATAGTGGCAACGCGATCCATCAGCCTTGCTCCAGAATCAGGTGGTTTAACAGTGCTTCTTTAAGGTTTTTCGGCGCATCCGGGCGGCGCACGAAACGGCTGACTTTCAGCTTCAGGTTGTTCTCTGGCCAAGCGTTGTAAATGTCCGGACGTTCTTCTTCGAGCCACTGCAGGAGATTGCCAATCAGTGTCGAAGGGTTTTCCTTGGTCAAGCTGTCCAGCAACGATTTCGGCACCTCCCACCACGGCCAGTCCCGCACCTTCGGCAACACCCTCGTCCCAACCTCCAGCGTTAGGCCGTTTATCAGATACCGCTCAAACATCGGCAGCACTTCCCCGGCTTTGTCGCCAAGCCCATGCAGAATCGGATAGATATGCCGCCCGTCCCAGAACCGGAAAAACACTTCAGTCCCGTCTGGCATCTTCACCTGCGTCAGGCTGCGCAGATGCTCGAAGACGTCATTCGGTTCGGCGCGTGATACCGCCAGCCAGCCCCAGTCTAGGGCGTCGGTTTCGGCGATCCAGGGCAGGAATGCGGAGTTGGACGATAGCTTGGTGACGTAGGGCATCACCGGTTGCCAGGTGGAGTAGGGCGTGCCGCCCCAGATCGGCAGGAGCTGGGCGGTGGGTTCGGTCAGGTACAAGGTTTTCAGTGCATCGGCATCACTCGCCGCACTAATAACCAGATACAAACGCTCGCCAGTCTGCAGCGGCTGTTGTGCCAGCCAGTCCTTGGGTGTCAGTCGATCAGATGGCACAGGCACCTGCCTTGCATTTTTCGCATTCTTCGCAGAACGGCGCGTTGCGTTTGAGGGTGTTGATCTGCGCCGGGGTCAGGACCTGGCCGGCCTTGTCGGCGTCGGCCTGTATCAGCACGCCGGGCATCAGCGGAGCGGAGCCGGTGCCGCTGCCGGGGCTGCCGCCGGAGTTCATGTTGATCACCGGGCCGCTCAGGGTCACGCCGCTGCCATCAATCTTGATGAAGCTACCACCCCCCATGAGGGTCAGTTCACTGCCGGCTTCGAGCACCACTTTCATGCCGCTGCTCAGGTGGATTTCCTGGCCGGCTTCAATGAATTGCCCGGTGCCGACTTTGATGTGCTGGTTAACGCCCACGGTGAGGTGGTCGTTGGCGCGGGTTTCGACTTTGCGGTCGGCGTAGACGGTGTGGTGTTCTTCGGCCTTGAATTCGCTGTAGCTGTTTTGCTCGACGGTGTCGTGGCGTTCGTTGCC